>JAFGCK010000009.1 GCA_016932675.1 Methanosarcinaceae archaeon
TATCAGGGCTACGATGATGGCGACAAGGAAAAGTCCCTGAGCGACCATTATTCCAAGCAGATATGTGCAGAAAAGTGCCACGGAACTTGTCAGCCCGGACTTACCCATGACTATGTTCATGGCATATATCAGTGATATGCTGAAGATCACTGCAAAGATGGTACTGATGATCAGTATCCATGAACCAACGTAATCAACAAGCAATGAGGCAAGTGTTCCGGTAATGCACATAATGGCAAAGGTCCGGACCCCTGCGAATATCTTTTTGTCGGTTCTCCAGTGCTCGCGCTCAATGCCTATGAGTATGCCTATCATTAGTGATATGAAGATCTTTTCCAGGAGATCGAAGTAAAGCGGGTCCAGCCCCAATTGGTTTATAAGTTCCGTAGCAGACTCTCCTTCTATTGACAGATATTTTCCATCGTATCTATATGATTATACAAATATATTTTTACCAGGGTATATGCTTACATTTTTTTGTTCAGAGAAAGACATTTTAATGTCAGGATACATATTTCTGCCTATTACTATAGTACAATATGTTAAAGGATTGATGCCAGTATGCCACAGGTCATCAGGATGAAATGTATCGCATGCAAAAAATGTGTCAAAAATGCCCTGTAGATGCTATTTCCATGAGAAAGGGAAAGGCATTTATAAGCGATGATGCCTGCATCAACTGTGGCAAATGTATCAGGGTCTGTCCTGTTAAAGCGATACTGAAGGACAGGGAAATTGTGGAACTTGAAGTGGCATCAAACATCAAGAGCCTTAGGAAGGGTCTTGCAAAATCTAAAAACAAAAGATCCAAAAACCGTATGATAAAGAACAGGATGCGCCAGATGAGGGTGCAGGAAAAGGTCCTCAGGAATACACTCAAGGAATTGAAGCATCTGAAATTGTAATATGCTTATGCGTATCATTTATCAGCAGGAATATCGTAGGTCCTACCATGCCGGAAATAGTCCCATATAAGAGATGTTCTACTTTAGCAGCCTTTTCCTTTTTGTTCGGTCTGGTGTTCTCAATGACCGGAGTGCTCTATGCCATGATCGGGAAGGTTACGAGATATTCTGAGCCGGAAATGATCCTTAGTTCCTGTACCCTTGTTGGACTCGGACTCGTGCTGACCCTTGCAGGCGTGAATTTCGGCGGCATGAAGCAAAGAATAAAATGCAGCATTTCGTTCATTGCAGGTATCCTCCTTGCCTTTGCAGGACTTGTGATATTCCTGTCATACTATCCGGATAACTGGTTCTACCCGACAGTTGCCTATGCGCTTATATCCTACTCACTGGGAATATTCCTGCTTCTGATCAATATCTTTGTCAACTATTATATCACTGGTTTTTGGCCATTGCAGTGCTGTTATCCCGAAGTCCCGGAAGATCATGGTATCGAAGAAAGTTCTTCGGAAAAGGCTTTCATGAAGGATAATTCCGTCATGAAGACATTTGCAGGGATACTCCTGACCAACCTCCTGCCAGAGCATCCAGGTCCTTTTCTGTATAAGGAAGATGAAGAGAACGTTGTATTTCCGGTGACCATAGAGGGCAATGAGGATGGAATAAGCCGGGAGGGACATGAAGCTGAACACGTTGGCAATTTTATGGAGGAGAATATGGAGGATATGGAGGATATGGAGGATATCATGGGAATGAAAGAAGAAACAGTCCAGGAAGATTCTTCCGGGAACGAAGACACAAAAGAGGACTCAATTGAGGAAGCCGTCACTGATGCAACACCTGCTTCTGTGGAAGAAAGGACCGGTCATACCGCTCCTTTTTCGGAATTTGTCTCCATGAAGAAGACCAATGTCAAAGCCGACGATACAATGCGTCAGGCTGCGCGTAAGATCCTCAAATTCCATTTCGGGGCAATGATCGGACATGAAAGGGGCACCAAGCTTGGAAAGGACACAGAGGAACTTCATGATATGCGTGTTGCAGCCATGCGTATGCGTTCTGTTGTAGAGGTTCTTGAACGATACCTGGATATGAAGGAGATGGCCTCACATCTCAAGGACATCAAAGCTACCAGAAAGGTTCTTGGAACAGTCCGGGATCTGGACGTTTTCCTTGAGAAGATCGATCATTATCTTGAGGGGCAGCCTCCTGAAAGAAGAAACGGGATGGACCCTCTTACAGATTCCATCCTTATAGAAAGGGCAAAGGGTCGCGGTAATATGCTCATGTACCTCGATGATCCCGGATACAATAAGTTCAAAGAGAAATTTGCCGGCTATCTGTCAAACAAGAAGTCATGGAAAATGAGATCTGTCACCAAAGATGGTGAACCTGTTCCCTGCAAGGTGAAGGATGTGCTGCCTGTACTCCTATACACGCAGTTCGCTGCTGTCAGGGCGTATGATGAAGTTGTTTCCGGTGAAGCAGTGCTTGATCCTTCTCTTAAGAAATACCATCAGTTGAGAATTGATGTTAAGATATTGCGCTATACCCTTGAATTCTTCAGTGAGGTACTTGGTCCCGAGTCAAAAGAACTTATAAATAACCTCAAAGCACTCCAGGACAATCTTGGAGATATGCATGATACGGTTGTTGCACTTGAGCTATTACAGAATTTCGAGAAATATGGCAGATGGGGTGAAACGGACAAAAAGAGATCGCCTGGATCCAATGAACTTCAGGATTATCCAGGGGTCGATGCATATATTGAATTCAGGAAACAGGAACTCCAGGATCTTCTTGCAGCCTTCCCGGAAGCATGGTCCAGGGTCATTGGTCCCGGTTTTTCTGTGAATTTCTCCCGGGCAGTATCAGGTATTTATTCTTCATGAAGAAGGTTCTCACCAATCCGCATCGCCTGTGAAAACTATATTGCATTATATATAACTATATATGGATCTGCATGAAGTGTTATATAATAGGATAGCTGTCCTTTTATCAAAATACGATAGCTTTCTTAGGTTTGTACGATCAGGGAAAACAAATCCTATGTCCGACGATGTAAATGATTACATAAACAGAGAGATCAGCTGGCTTTCCTTTAATGAGAGAGTGCTGCAGGAAGCAAAGGACCCTGAAGTTCCCCTACTTGAACGTTTGAAGTTCCTGGGGATATTCTCCTCGAACCTGGACGAGTTCTTCAGTGTCAGGGTCGGGACCCTGCAGCGCATGATCGATGCAGGGGTGAAGTCCGGGGCTATGGTAGGGCTTTCCCCGAAGAAGGTCATGAAAGAAGTTCACCGTAAAGTACTCAGGCTCCGCGATGATTTTGACAGGGTGTTTGTTGAACTGACAAAAGAACTGGAAAAGCACAACATTGTCATAGTGGATGAAACACAGCTCAATGAAGCCCAGAAGTCTTTCCTTGAGATATACTTCCAGGAAAAAGTAAGGCCGCGTCTGATACCCGTAATGCTGAAAGACATCCCCAGTTTTCCATATCTTAAGAACCAGGTGATCTATCTTGTGATAGATGTTTGTAAAAAGTGGGATCCGAATGGTTCTAAATTCGCTTTGATAGAGGTTCCTGCAGATGTACTTCCACGTTTTATCATGCTGCCTGATTCAGATTGCTGCAAGTGTGTGATAATGCTGGATGACGTCATTCGTTTCGGTCTTGATGATATCTTCGCGACCTTTGAATACGACTCTATAGGAGCATACACTATAAAAATGACCAGAGATGCTGAACTGGAAATCGATGATGATGTCACCAAGAGCTTCTTTGAGAAGGTATCTGAAAGCCTGGAAGAAAGGAAAAGAGGTCAGCCTGTACGTTTTGTTTATGACCGGGACATGCCCTACTACCTGCTTGATTTCTTATTAAAGAAGCTGGATATCCAGAAATTCGAAAATATTGTCCCTGGCGGCAAGTATCATAACGCCAGGGATTTCATGGACTTCCCGAGCATAGGTCCTGAATCTTTCTATTATGAAAAAAAAATACCCCTGCCTCATAAAGATCTTCTAAGTCACAAGAGCATATTTGCTGCCATAAGGGAAAGAGATATCCTTCTCCATTGTCCTTACCAGTCTTTTGATTATTTCATCGATCTGTTAAGGGAGGCTGCAATCGATCCCGATGTTTCGGGAATTAAGATCACCCTTTACAGGGTTGCCCGCAACTCCAATGTCGTGAACGCACTGATCAATGCGATAAAGAATGGTAAAAGTGTTACAGTTGTCATAGAGCTTCAGGCAAGGTTCGATGAGGAATCCAATATCTACTGGACCCAGAAGCTTGAAGAAGAGGGTGCACGGATCATCGATGGCGTGCCCGGCCTGAAGGTGCATTCAAAACTATGTCATATCACCAGACATGAGGGCAATGATATCGTGTACTATTCCTGTATCGGGACAGGTAATTTCAATGAGTCGACCGCAAAGCTCTATTGTGACCATATGCTTATGACCAGAAACCCGGACCTGACATCCGAAGTCGAAAAGGTTTTTGATTTCTTTGCCCACAACTACAAGGTCTATGATTATAAGCATCTTGTAGTAGCTCCTCTTCAAATGCGCAAAACATTCGAGAAATATATTGATAATGAAATAGAGAATGCAAAAGCAGGAAAACCGGCATATATCCATGCAAAGATGAACAGTCTTGTGGATAGCGAGATGATACAAAAGTTGTATAAGGCCAGCAAGGCAGGTGTTCAGATCAGGATGGTTGTCAGGGGAATATGTTCATTAGTACCGGGTGTTAAGGGTCTGAGTGAGAACATCGAGGTCGTGAGCATAGTCGACAAATACCTCGAACATTCACGTATCTTCATTTTCTGCAACAATGGCGATGAAAGATATTATATCTCATCTGCTGACTGGATGGTGAGAAACCTTGACAGGCGTGTGGAAGTTGCCACGCCGATCTATGACCGGTCAATACAAAAAGAGCTGGCAGAGTACATGCACCTGCAATTCCTTGACAACACGAAAGCAAGGATCATCAATGATGTCCAGGATAACCAATACAAGAGAGCCGGTGAAAAGTCCTGCCATGCCCAGGAAGACATATATGACTTCCTTGAAAGACAACTAGCTAACGAGGACGATAAATGAAGTTTGCTGCAATAGATGTGGGTTCAAATGCTGTGCGCCTGCTTCTGTCAAGGGTGGATACAGAAGGCATTGAACCTGTCTACGAAACGATATCCCAGATACGCATGCCGATACGACTTGGAAACGATGCTTTTGTCCACGGCCATATTTCCGATGAGAAGGTTCGGCAGCTGGTCAAGACCATGATAGCTTTCAGGTATCTGATGGATGCTTATGAGCCTATAGATTTTATGGCATGTGCCACATCGGCCATGAGGGAAGCTAAGAACAGTAACAGCATCGTCAGAAAAATAAAAGAGGAGAGCGGCATCGATCTCAATGTCATAAGCGGAAGGAAGGAAGCAAAGATAATCTATTCAAACCGCATTGAAAAGATAATCGCCGATGGTGATCCGTCTTCCTACCTACATGTCGATGTGGGTGGTGGAAGTACTGAAATAATTGTTTTCAACAGGGACAGGGTGCTTGCATACCGCTCTTTCAACATCGGTGCCATCCGCATGCTTGAAGGTTTTGTTACAAAGGACGAATGGAAGGGGATGAAAAAGTGGGTCAGGTCGGTGACCGGGGAGTACAGGCCAGGGTCGGCCATAGGCAGTGGAGGGAATATCAACAAGGTATTCGTCATGTCAAATATGAAAGAGGGCACTCCCCTTCCCTATGAGGAACTGAGAAGGGTGTATAAATTCCTTAAAGGTCATACCTTTGAGCAGCGCATCACAAAACTCGGCCTTCGGCCTGACAGGGCGGATGTCATAATCCCTGCCTCGAAGATCTATTTCTCAGTAATGAAATGGGGGCATATCGATCGGATGCATGTCCCCAGACTGGGTCTTGCAGACGGCATCATTCATGTGCTCTATCAGAAGCACAAGACAATGTATGTGTAAATAAAATTAGCATGTTGTCCGGGATCATGTACATGGTCCTGGTGGATGTTTTGAGGCTGCCATTGCCTGTTCTTAATAAATCCTCCTCTGGTCTTGATTTCCAACATAGCCATAGGTCCTTGTTTCATGTTCATAATGCATAAATACTGATTTACTCCAACTTTGTTTTATTATAGTTCAGCAAAGATCAGGGGTATTATCTTGGAAGATCCGGAACAGGTCCAAAACGAAAAAGAGACTGTAAAAAGCCAGGAGGTACTTTATCTGGGTATCGATCTTGGTACATACACGACAGCGATATGCACAAGCACAGGAAAAAAGCTTGTGGAGTATAGTGCCATTGCTCATGAAGGAGAGGAATTGCCTGAAGATCCGGAAGGTGAAAAAGTCCTTTTCGGAAAAGAAGCTCTTGAGAGACGGGAACTCAATATAAGGCAACCTGTAAAGGATCTTCTTCTGGGAAAACTGCATGATCACTGGCCTGTTAAGCTCCTGCTCCAACATTTTCTCAGAAGTGCCGGAATTGAACTCGATGACAGGGAATGCTATGCGATCATAGGTGTCCCGGCAGGCGCTGACCAGTCTTACAGGAAGGCCATACTTGAGATCGCAAAGGATCTGTTCACAGGTGCAATGGTAGTCGATGAGCTTTTCTGTGTGGCATATGGAAGCGGCCGTCTGGAGAACTCCCTTATTGTGGACATCGGCGCAAGCAAGCTGGATATCTGTCGCATCAATGGTAATGTTCCCGGGGAAGATGACCACCTGAAAATTTCCTTTGCAGGCGATAAGATGGATCAGGAACTCATTGACCTGATCAGGGAAAAATACGAGGATTCCAGGGTAACAGATCACCTTGCAAGGCAGTGGAAGGAAAAATTTGGTTATGTAGGTTCCTCGGACGAGCAGTGCAAGGTTGAACTGCCACTGGAAGATTCCTCTGAAGAAGCTTCCATAAGCGAAGAAATCAGGTTTGCCTGTGAATCAGTGATACCGGATGTAGTTTCCGGGCTCACTAAATTTATATCCGATGTGGAACCGGATCTCAGGGATGCATTGAGAAATAATATCTATGTTTGCGGCGGTTGCAGTAAAATGAGGAATGTTGGCAATTTCATTGAAAGCGAATTGAAAGAGCTTGGTGGAGGAAAGGTCTTTTTGCCGGATGATCCGGATCTTGCAGTTGCTGAAGGTGCCAGGAAACTAACTGAAAAGATGCCTCCTGAATTCTGGGCACAGGTGAACAGTTGATCTGACAGAAAATCCGGATGTGGTGTTATGAGTTCATTGACCTGGTCAAAAAATCCCAACAAAGCAAATAAGGACCGAAAGGATTTCACTCCAAATATCTATCGTAAACCTGTAAAAAAGGATAATGCAGAAAAAGAACAGGAAAATTCGGCTCTGTACCCGCATGATCAGCCAAAAGCCGGCATGCAAAGGCAGGATCCCAAGGTTAAGGAGCTTGAATCTGATCTTGAACACTTGAAGGAAAGATATGAATCTGAGATACGGGAGTACAGGGAGAAAGAAACCGTTCTTACCGAGGTAAAAGCAAGATATGAATCCGAAATGGAGGAATACAGGCAGAAACAGGAGCAACTCAGGCAGCAGATGGAAGATGTCTCCCGGCAGGAGAAAGACCTGAACCGTAAATGTGCCCTGCTCAGGTCTGCATCCTCAAAAGTTGAAGACCTCATCCCGGAAGCAGAGGTAAATGACTTCAATGAGAAGCGTTCAGCCTTTGAGAAACAGAAAGCTGAATTAAAAAAACAGGTTGAAGAGTTCGATAGTTCTAAAGCTGAATATGAAAGACAACTTTCTGAGCTTAAAAAGAACAAGACTGAACTTTCCGACCGGCAATCCTCTTATGAAGATGAGTTGAAAGCATATCTTGAAAAGAGATCTGATCTTGAGGTAAAGGCAAGACAGCTTGAAGAACAGCTGTCCTCAGGCAATGATGTCACGCTTGACCTTGAAGGACTTAACTATTCAGCTGCAGTGGAGATCATCAAATCCAGGTACTATTCCGAATTAAAGGAACTGAACCGCAAACGTGCTGACCTCAGGACACTGAAGGAGGAACTCGAAAGCGAGGATGCACTGCTTATGGCAAAGAGTTCCAGTATCGGGGAAATAAAAGGGCAGTTGAAGGCAGAATTCTCCAGGCTCAAACCAAGGGTCAATGAGCTGGAAGATTCTTTACGGGAATATGAGCACAGGGCTGCAAAACACGATGAGGACAGGCGCCTGTTATCAGAGATGGTATCCAGGTATGAAGCTGAACATGCACTCTTCAGGCAGAGGCAAAGTGAGCTTGAGGAGCTTAAAGATGTTCAGGCAAAACAGGACTATGATCTGATAAAAAGAAAAGTTGCGGCATTTGAGTCCGGAAAGCTTGTTCGACTCGAAGTCTGCAGGATAAACTCATTATCCGCTGACCTGGAGAGAAAGGTTGCTGAATTAAATAATAACATTGCAGAGCATGAAAGTCAGCTCCTGAAATATGAAGAGGACCTCCGGATACATGCTGAAAATAAGGAAAAGCTGCGCGAATCGATCTCTGTGTATGAATCTGAAATGAGATCCTATGAGCAAAACTGCTCAGAACTGGAAGAGCTCAGGAAAACACTTTCAGGATCAGAGGATGACCTGAAGAAGAAACGGTCTGAGATCGAAACCCTCAGGGAAGAACTCGGGGTCGAGGAAGAGAGCCTGCGTGCACATAAAAAGGAAGTCGATGTTGGGAGATCCGAACTTGAATCCGAGCTTGCAGACATAAGGTCAAAGCGCGAGGATAATATGCGCCTGAACAAAGAACTTGAAGCAGAGTCAGGTGAGCTTGAATCAAGGCGCAAGGAACTTGAAGAACTCCTTGAGACTACGCGTAAGGAGATAGGCACACATGTGACCATCCATCGCCAGCACCTGGACATCAAGAGGATGAACACTAAGCTGGAGCAGCAGTCGGTCTATATAAAAAGCCTTGAGAAGTCTCTGGAAAAAATGCAGAGTTCCCTGGAGAATTCAAAGAAGAACGAGGTGTTCGCGCAGATCGTAAAAATGAACATTGATATCCTGAGGTGATCATCCGGAATAGTCAGGTGTGCCTCAGAACTCATAGGGTTCATCATGGATCAGAGGGCTTTTATCATCACTGGCACACATTCCTTGATCTGATATTAGTGTCTAGGTTACTTCTTCTATTTCCCTGACGATCTTTGCAGCAGCATTTGCAGGGTTTTCAGACTGGTAGATGCTCCTGCCCACGATCACCCAGTCAGCACCTGCCATGATGGTATCCGAAGCGCTGCCACCCTGGGCGCCAACACCTGGGGATATAATAGCGAGCTCGTCACCTATTATCTTTCTGATCTCCCTTACCCTCTCTGGACGGGTTGCAGGGGCAACCACTCCCGAGGCTTTACCGTTTGCCGCCATTCTTGCGATGGATTCCCCGGCGGCCTGCATGAGGTCGAGAGCGCCGGGATGGCTCATCTCGGTCACAACAAAGACATCCTTGCCAAGACCGGCTGCCAGGTCCACGCAGACCTTCAGGCTGTCATGCCCGGTAAATCCCTGGACAATGACCGCATCAGCACCTGCATCAAATACCTGCTCACATATCAGGCGGTTGGTACTGGGTATGTCCGCAACCTTGAAATCGGCTATTATGGGCGCATATTCTGCCAGTTTTCCTATGATACCGAGCCCGCTTGCAAGTACGAGAGGGTATCCGACCTTTATTGCATCCACATAGTCTGCAACAGCTTCTGATATCCTTATGGCCTCATCGCTGTCAAGTACGTCCAGGGCGAGTATGAGTCTGGTTTGCTTTTCCATCTTAATGCTCCTCAGGATCCCGGTTCAGAGTATAGATCCCATTCTTTCCGTTTCTTTTCTTTTCAGCCTGCTCCTTGTGGCTGCGACAAGAATGGGCAGGGTTATTGTGGCGTCGGAATGAACTGTTACTGTGCGTGCGGTCTCACTGACCTTCCCCCATGAGCGTGCCTCATCAAGTGTTGCACCGCTCAGGCCTCCGGTCTCGGGAGTGTCCATTGTCAGCTGTATGGCATATTCGAATTCCTGGTGAGTGATAAGCATGGACTGGAAGATGTAGTTCTTGGGAACACCACCCCCGATCAGCAGTGCACCGGGCTTCTTTGCCTCGTAGCAGATGTCGATGATCTCTTTCATGTCAGCGAAGGTATCGACCATCAGAGGATTCTTCTGCTTATATAGCCAGGCCTGCAATCCTATCATGGAGTCCTGGATGGCAGGACAGTAGACGGGTACGTTCATATCTGCTGCGGCTCTGAGAATGGAATTTTTGTCATCTATGTTGTTGCCGATATGTGTCATGAGTTCCCTTATGGAAATGGTCTCATCACCGATCCCTGTGAGGATAGCCTGCATTTTTTCCTCGAAATCAATGAAATAGGGTTCAGGCAGATAGACATCGTAGATCCTGTTGATCTCATCATGTTTCAGTTCGATATCGTCGCATTCCGCACATCCCTTGTAGTGGTGCAGCCCAATTGATTCAATGACCTCATGCACCATGTTGGCACCTGTGGTCACAAGCACATCGATGTGCCCATCCCTGATAAGGTCTGCCACGATGTTTCTCATTCCTGCCGGCACCATGGCTCCGGCGAGCCCGAAAAAGCTTGTGGAACCACTGCTAAGCATCTCATGGTAGATGTCCACAGCTTCCGCCAGTTTACCTGCTCCAAAAGCACATCCACTGATGGCATCGATAAGCGAGTCAACGTCCATTCCGGCCGTGATCCTTGCCTGCTCTATGGGATTGTCGAGTCCTTCCCCGCATAGTTCATGTTCCATTTTCAGTCCTCTATAATTGTAGTTTCTATGGCAGGCTTATTCTTTAAGCTTTCTTTACAGTTCTGGATGCCTGACTGTGCAGGCCATCCAGATGCGACCTCACTGACCAGTAAAGTCATGTCCTCTGAATAAAGGGGGTCTCTGTGATACTTTCCCTGTTTCTGGTCGAAGCATATATCTGTGCAATGCCTTTGAACACGGAATATCCTCCAGATCTAATGATATAGTCCCCTCTTTCCCTTCTCTGAAGTATCATGCCCCTATCACTGAGTTTCTGTATATGGAAGAGCAGATTCCCTCCGGTCAGTTCAGTAGGCTTTGAAAGTTCTGTGAAACTCCTGGAATCCATCGTCAGTGATCTTAAGGATGTTCAGGCGCTGTTTACTGGCAATCGGTTCACAGATAGTGTTCACAACTTCCCCCACAGGGATATCCATCTCATCTTTGGATATCCTTCTGTCATCGTATATCTGAAGGGAGCGCATGACATCGATCTGCTTCCTGAATCTCCTGGCATCCTCTAAAAAAACAAAGGTCACTGTTACGACCACCACAGCCTCCCCTCCGGACTGGCCGCATACCCCTCTGGAGACTCGGATAGGCGTCGCAGGCGTTGGGAATCCAATGATGCTGATAAAGAAATAACAGGAGGAAATGAATGAAGAAAGGAGATACGGCCTCTGAAGAATACAGGGAGCATCTAAGGCTCATGTATGAGAAGAATAAGGAGAAGATCCACTACATGGCACAGTCCGGGACTCTGAGGCGCCGTGCCGAGGCTCCTGAGCTGCTGAAAATACTGGCATAGATCCGGGAAACCTGGTGAATGATATATCTTCTAAGGGAACCAGTTGCTTGCGTCTTTTCAGATCCTCATGTTCTTTGTCTTTCTATAGACCGAATGCAGAATTTTAATAATGTATTAGGGTTATAATCTGGATAAATGAGTTCTGTAATTGACCGTGTGATCCCCAGGCAGAGGAAGATGTCCACCAGGGTTGGAGGCCTGCTTATCATAGTAGGTGAAACTATGTTCCTGTTTTCCATTTTGAATTTCCTTATGATCACAAGGCTGCAGTATTATAGTTCAGGTGATTCTTTCATCAGGGCCATGTTCCCCCATTATCTCCTGTTCCTGCTGGGATTGTCTGCTGTAGCCTTTATTGGTATGTGGTTTGCATATGTCTATATCTTCCCGAGCAAACAGAGGTTCTCCCAGGAACAGGCTATAAAAGATGACCGCAGTCCCACTTACAATAAGATACTGGAGATTCAGGAGGAACTCAGGGAGATGCGGGCCACAGTTGACTCTCTTTCAGAAAAGGTCAATATGATCACTGAGAACGAGAATAAATGATCATTCAATCAAAATGCCAGCAGAACTAAGACCTATCATCAATGAACCTGCCCTTGTTGTGGAAAACGAGACCAAGGCCCTTGTTGTTGCAGATATCCACCTGGGGATAGAGTGGGACCTTTACAGGAGTGGCATTTCCATACCAAGCCGCATGCAGTTCGGTCTTGACCGTCTGCTGGGCTACATAAAGCAGCAATCCCCGGAGAGGGTGATCCTGCTTGGAGATGTGAAGCATAACGTCCCTCAGATATCCTGGCAGGAGAGGGATGAGATACCCTATTTCCTTGAGTCATTGGCCGAACATGCACACATCGATATATTCCCTGGCAACCATGACGGTGGTATCGAATACCTGATACCCGGAAGGGCGGATATCAGTATACATCCCGTGAGGGGTTCCATCATAGAGGGCATTGGATATTTCCATGGACATACCTGGCCGGATCCGGACCTGCTCTTTGCGGATCATATTGTCACTGCACACAACCACCCTACAATACGCCTGACAGATTCCCTGGGTTACTCGATAACGGAACAGGCCTGGATACGGACATGGCTCAAAATGGATGTGCTTCAGGAACACTTCAGGAACCTGGAACTTAAGGCCGGGAAAGGAAAATGTAAAGGTCCCGAGCTTATAATAGTTCCATCCTTCAACGAGCTCTGCGGGGGTGTCGCATTCAATGAGTCCCTCCACGATGACCTGCTTGGTCCTATTTTCTCCTCCGGGGCTGTGGATATTGATGATGCACAGGTATATCTGCTCGATGGGACGTCTCTTGGGGCCCTAAAACATATCCGCAGGATGGAAGAAAGCAGGTTCCGTACAAAAGGCAACAGGAAAGGTCATAGAAAAGAGGGGAGAAAAGGTGTTAAAAAATGAGTTTTGGGAATATCTTTGATTCATTCGATCCCCGCATACAGGAGTCACTGAAAAGGCAGGGTTTTGCAGCTCCTACCGATCCCCAGGAAAAGGTTATTCCACATATCCTTGAAGGTGAACATACTTTCCTGGTAGCACCTACAGGCTCCGGTAAGACCGAATCTGCTGTTCTCCCGGTATTCAATGCGATACTCTCAAAGAAAGCAGAGCAGAGGGTCGGTATTTCCGCTCTTTATATCACACCCCTGCGTGCACTCAACCGTGACATGCTCTCGCGTATCCGCTGGTGGGGGGCAGAACTTGGCATCGATGTCCAGGTACGTCATGGTGACACATCACAGTATGAGAGGCAAAAACAGTCACGTAAGCCTCCTGATCTCTTGATAACCACTCCTGAGACACTGCAGGCAATGTTCACCGGCTCACGCCTGAGGAAGAACCTGGAGTATGTGACACATGTGGTGGTGGATGAGATCCATGAGCTGGCATCCTCCAAAAGGGGTACCCAGCTTGCCGTCGGTCTGGAAAGGCTTGTGGAGCTTGCTGGTGAGTTCCAGAGGATCGGACTTTCAGCAACCGTGGGAAACCCTGAAGTGGTTGCTAAGTTCCTTGCCGGGAGTGACAGGGATGTTTCGGTAGTGGTCGTATCCCTGTTGAAGTTCCTTGAGTTCAATGTGATCACCTCTTATCCCACTGAAGAGGATCTGGAGCTTGGCAGAAGGATCGGCTCTGATGCTGAGTTTGCCTCACATTTACGATATATAAGGGAAATCGTTGAGAATAATGTCTCGACGCTGATATTCGTGAACACCAGGCAAAGCGCTGAAGCCCTTGCGGCCGGTTTTAACATACTTGAGCTGCCCATCAGTGTACACCATGGCTCTCTTTCCGTCGATTCCAGGATAGAGGCTGAGGAATCTTTTAAGAACGGTGACATCCGGGGTCTTATCTGCACATCCTCCATGGAACTTGGTATCGATATAGGCAATGTGGACCATGTGGTGCAGTATGGATCTCCCAGACAGGTTTCAAGGCTTCTGCAGCGTGTGGGCCGTGCAGGCCACAGGATACATGAGATCTCAAGGGGTACTATTCTGGCCATGGGAGTGGATGATGTGGCAGAGAGCATGGCCATATGCAGGCTTGCACTTGAAGGTAAGGTGGAGGACATCGATCCTCATATGAACCCACTTGATGTGGTTGCCAACCAGATCTCAGGTATGGTTCTTGATTTTGCCGAGGTGAGAATAGAGAGGATATATTCCATTCTCAAACGTGCCTACCCTTTCAGGGACCTGAGCTTTGATGTCTTCAAAAAGGTGGTGGAACAGGTAAATGATAACAGGATGGTCTGGAATGAGGAAGGTTCGGGCGTTCTCTCACGCAGGAAGAAAAGCTGGCAGTATTATTACGATAACCTTTCCATGATCCCGGATGAGAAGAAGTATGAGATATTCGATATCGTTACAGGGAGGACCGTGGGTGTTCTCGACGAGGCCTTTGTAATCAATTTTGTAAGTCCGGGGGCAGTTTTCGTCACCAGGGGTGATATGTGGAGGGTGCTTGAAATGACCGGAGACCGTGACAGAATAAAAGTGGAGCCAGTTCGCGGGATGGGAGATATCCCCAGCTGGATCGGTGAGGAAATACCTGTGCCTTTCGAGGTTGCAGCAGAAGTGGGTTCTATCCGGAGGATGATCGCTGATCTGGTCATAACTGGACTGGACGATGATACGATAATCACACAGCTTATGGAGGATTATCCCGTGGACCGGAACGGAGCTTCCCGGATCGTAGCCCTTATACGGGAGCAGCTATCCGGAGGATCCCCGGTTCCCGATCCACAGAACATCGTCATTGAGAACGATGATGATGCAGTGCTCATCAATGCCTGTTTTGGCCATAATACCAATGAGACCTTTGCAAAAGTGCTGACATCGCTGCTTGCTGCAAGGTATGGCAGCAGTGTTTCCCAGGAGATCGACCCGTACAGGATACGACTGCAGCTCCCAAGGAGGATCAAGGCAGGGGAGATCGAGCAGCTTATACGTGAGATCCGGCCGGAACATATCGAACCCATCATCGAGATGACCCTGAAGAACACTTCCCTGATGAAGTGGAAAATGGTGCACGTTGCCAGGAAGTTTGGCGCCCTGAGCAAGGATATCGACTACGACCGCATCAGCATGAAGAAGCTGCTTGAGATATATCGCGGGACAGCCATGTATGACGAGGTCATAAGGGAGATCTTCCATACGATGCTTGATGTAAGAAAGGCTTCAGAGGTCTTTACGGGAATATATTCAGAAGAAATCGCCCTTATCACCAGTCCTGCCAGCCCCATAGGAAGGGCGGGTTTTTCCATGAAAAGGGACCTTGTGGCACCTGAAAAGGCTGACAGGTCCATAGTGATGGCTCTCAAGGAGCGGATAATGAATGACAGGGTTATACTTTTCTGCGTGCACTGCAAGAAATGGATATCAAGGAGACAGGTAAAGAATGTCCCTGATGAGATTATCTGTCCGGTATGCGATTCCAGGATGATCGCTTCTCTCAAACCCTGGGAGGAAGAAGAAGTAAAACTTGTGCAGAAACAGGACAGGTTAAGTTCCGGGGAAGACATCAAACGTGTGAGAAGAGTCTACAGGAATGCCAGTATCGTGATGACGCATGGAAAGCTGGCTGTGATAGCACTTGCAAGCAGGGGCGTGGGTCCTGAGATGGCAACACGTGTGATACAGAAGATGAGACATGATGAAGAGGCATTCTACAGGGATATACTGATCGCAGAAAGGAACTATGCAAAAAATAAGAGGTTCTGGGGTTGAGTTCGCACTTTACAGTATTGGATGGCCTGGTTTAATATTACTTTCCCTGTTTCCTGCTGGGAAATAGTTCATTTCAGCGTTTTTCAATAGTTATAGAGTAACTGCTTATAAAGACCGCAGAAAACATATTATGTACAATTTTTAAAAACAATCCGGCTCACTAAATATTCTGCCGGATGATTCCGGAAAACAGTTCCAATCCAATAGTTTTATATCTGATGCTATGTAAATCAGGGTGATTAAAATCTACTCTAAAGAGAAGGATTCATTATGAACATGAAAGAAAGGTTTATGAAAGCATTAAAAGGCGAAGAAGTCGACAAAGTCCCTGTTGTATCCGTAACACAGACTGCCGTTGTTGAGCTTATGGACATTACCGGTGCTGCATGGCCGGAAGCACACAGTGATGCACAGCTGATGGCAGACCTCGCATATGCATCATATGCAGAATGCGGTCTTGAGGGTGTCAGGATCCCTTACTGTCTTACAGTACTTGCAGAAGCCCTGGGCTGTGAGATCAACATGGGCAAAAAGAACAGGCAGCCCTCTGTAATAGCCCACCCGTACCCAAAAGGTGTCGATGACCTTAAGATGCCAGAGAACCTCCTTGAACTGGGCAGGATCCCGGCCGTGCACGGAGCACTTCGCATACTGAAGGAAAAGGCAGCAGATGAGATCCCTGTGATCGCCGGTATGGAAGGTCCTGTAACACTAGCATCAGACCTTGCAAGCGTTAAGAAGTTCATGAAATGGTCCATCAAGGCACCTGAAGACTTCCAGACCCTCCTTGACTTCGCATGTGATGCATGTATCGTTTACGCAAACTCGCTTCTTGATGCAGGCGCAGATGTCGTCAGTGTGCCAGACCCGGTAGCTTCCCCTGACCTGATGGCCCCGGACACATTTGACAATATCCTCAAGCCGGTCCTGCAGAGATTCGCTGATAATGTCAACGGTCCAATGGTCCTCCATATTTGTGGTAATGTTACCCCTATCCTCAAGATGATGGCAGACTGCCACTTCGAATCCCTCAGTATAGAGGAGAAGGTCAATATTGCTGACGCAAAGGCATCTCTTGGAAAGTCGGTATCGATCTGCGGTAATGTTTCAAGTCCATTCACACTTCTTTCAGGTGACGAGGCAAAGGTCAAGGCAGATTCAAGGAAAGCTCTTGAAGATGGTATTGACGTACTTGCACCTGGCTGTGGTATCGCACCAGATACCCCGGTTGCAAACATCAAAGCAATGGTTGCAGCAAGAGACGAATACTACGCATAGATTTCAATACCTGCATGACATGGTTTTTAACTATGTCATGTAGCTCCTTACTTTTTTAACGTTAGATATTTTTAATTTATCATTGCGGCTTGCGTTCTTGAATTAATCGGATGTTTGAGTTTCCTGATACATCTTGCTCTGTATCAACAAACTTTAAGTACCTATCAGACAAGCCATTAAACCATAGATCTAACGGGGAGTTTTAGATCTACTACCTGAAACAAGCACAATCATCCCCTTTATATTTTGATGGCAGGTAATATTCAGGTTATTTATAATTTTTAA
>JAFGCK010000098.1 GCA_016932675.1 Methanosarcinaceae archaeon
ACAGATTTTTAGATAAAAAATGTTACTTAATTAATTAAAAAACAAATAGATATGTACCAAGTAGGAAATCTGGTGAAGGAACTGACTGAGAGGCATGGCCGCAAGCGGGAGAGTTTGATGCCTATATTGCAGGGAATTGTTGAAAGACATAATTACCTTACCGATGAAGCTATGGTTGAGGTTGCAAAAGAACTTGATATTTCTGCAGCTGAGGTTTACGGCACTGCTTCATTTTACACTTTCCTTGATACCAAGGTTAGAGGTAAATATGTGATAAGAGTTTGTAAAACAATAACATGTGCAATGAAAGGCAAGGCGGAGATCCTTCAGACTCTTGAAGATATGCTCAAGATTACGGTAGGGGAGACCACATCAGACAGGATGTTCAGTCTGGTTGAGACCAACTGCATAGGCTGGTGCCATAAAGCTCCTGCCATGCTGATAAATGAAATTCCATATACTGAACTCACGCCGGAGAAGGTGGTTGAAATTATAAAAGGTTACATGCATAAATAAAAACACCAGGATATAAAATGAAAAATAATACCGGACTGAATAAGGTTGACCTTATTTTCGAAAAAATAGATCCTAAAGAGGTACTCGCAAAGGCCTTCGGGATGAAGAATGAAGAGATAATTCAGGAAATACTGGATTCCGGGCTGAAGGGCAGGGGAGGTGCAGGATTCCCGACCGGTCTGAAATGGAAATATACTGCGGCAGAAAAAGATCCTGATAAATATATTGTCTGTAATGCGGATGAAGGGGAACCAGGAACTTTTAAGGACCGGGAGATACTTGACAGGGTTTCCTATAAGGTTTATGGCGGAATGGCTATTGCCAGCAAAGCTATAGGTGCGAAAAATGGGATAGTGTACCTCCGTGGGGAATACAAATTTCTGCTGCCCCAGCTTTTAAAGGAACTTGAAGGGTTTCATAGAATGATCGATGAGATTGGATACGATTTCAGGATCACATACAGCATGGGGAGCGGAGCTTACATTTGCGGTGAAGAGTCTGCCCTTTTTGAATCAATCCAGGGTGACCGTGGTGAGCCAAGGAACAAGCCTCCTTATCCCACCACATCAGGTGTCTTTTATAAGCCGACTTCAATAAACAACGTTGAAACGCTGGTGACCGTAATGGAGATCATCAAACATGGATCACAGGCGTACACGCAACTTGGCACGAAAGATTCAAGGGGATCGAAGGTATTCTCAGTATCGGGCGATACTCCCACACCGGGGATCTTTGAGCTTGAACTGGGAATGACCGTCCAGCAGTTTGTAAATGAATTTGGTGACGGAGACACAAAAGCCGTTCAGATAGGAGGCGCATCGGGATTCTGTGTTCCAAGGAAGAAATTCAACGAAACGATCATAGGCTTTGAAGGAGTGCCTACCGGAGGCTCGATGAAACTTTTCAACAGTTCAAGGTCAATGTATAACGTTCTTCATAACTATCTTGATTTCTTTGCCGAGGAATCATGCGGGCAATGCACACCTTGCAGGGTCGGTTGCCAGCAGCTTTTAAAAGGTGTCCAGAAGGTCAAGAAAGGAGATGTTAAATCCACCTACCTTAATGAACTGGCTAAACTCGCCGATACAATGAAGATAGCTTCCAAGTGCGGCCTTGGCCAGTCGGTAGGAAACGCCTTTAAGACCATTGTTGAGAACTTCAGGGAAGAGATCATCTATTAATCTACAATTGAAAAATCAAAAAAAAATTATGATAAATCTGACTGTTAATGACCAGAAAGTTTCTGTTCCGGCTGGTACAACTGTTCTTGAAGCTGCAAAGAAACTTAACATAAATATACCAACACTATGCAACCATCCTGATCTGTGTGTGGCGGGTAACTGCCGTGTTTGTCTTGTAGAGCAGAAGGGTGCCAGAACACTTATCGCAGCCTGTGCGGTGCCGGTATCGGAGGGAATGGATATTTACACAAACACTCTTAAGGTGAGAAATGCACGAAAACATGTTGTAGAACTCCTCCTTTCCGAACACAGATCCGACTGCACCAAATGCTATAAGAACCAGAAGTGTGAACTGCAGGCCCTGGCAAATGAGTTCGCTTTCGGTGATACAATATTTCTCGATATTGTCGAAGACCATCCATACGAGATTGACAGATCATCACCTTCATTCATGAAGGACGACAGCAAATGTATCAGGTGCCAGCGCTGCGTAAGGACATGCTCGGAGTTACAGTATATCTCTGCAATTGCTGTGGCAAACAAAGGCTCTCATCAGAAAATTTCATCATTCCATGACAGGCCAATGAGTCACGTCGTTTGCACCAACTGCGGCCAGTGCGTTAACCGTTGCCCTACCGGAGCACTTGTTGAGAAAACCTATATCGACCAAGTATGGGATGCTATTTATGATACTGAAAAATATGTCGTTGTGCAGACAGCTCCGGCTGTAAGAGTAGCCCTTGGAGAAGATCTTGGTTACGATCCTGGTGAAAGGGTTACAGGCAAGATGGTAACTGCCCTCAGACAGCTGGGATTTGACTCTGTACTCGATACAGACTTCAGTGCTGACCTTACTATAATGGAGGAGGGAACAGAACTGCTCGGACGCCTTAAGAAAGTACTTGTTGATGGTGATACGAAAACGCAGATTCCTATGTTTACTTCCTGTTCTCCCGGGTGGATAAAGTTCATAGAGCACAAATACCCGGAGTTCCTGCCAAACCTGTCAACATGCAAATCGCCGCAGCAGATGTTCGGAGCCCTGGCAAAAACATATTTTGCCCAGAAGAAAAAAGTCGACCCCTCAAAAGTTGTGTCAGTATCTGTAATGCCTTGCACGGCAAAGAAATATGAAGCTGACAGGCCTGAGATGCGCGACAGCGGGTACAAGGACATTGATTTTGTATTGACCACCCGCGAGCTGGCAGTAATGATTAAGCAGGCAGGTATTGATTTCCGTAACCTTGAATCATCACATTATGATTCAATTATGGGCGATTCTACCGGTGCCGCTGTGATATTCGGAGCAACCGGAGGAGTTATGGAAGCCGCACTGCGTACTGCTTATGAAATAGTAACAGGCAGGGAGGTGCCTTTTTCCAACCTGAATATAACACCTGTAAGAGGTATGGAAGGAGTGAAGGAAGCTACAATAAAAATTGAAGGTTGTACTGACGACTGGAAATTCCTTGAGGGAGCAGAATTGAAAGTTGCCATTGCCCATGGTCTTACAAATGCCAACAAGGTAATGAAGCTTGTGCGCGAAGGCAGAGCGCAATATCATTTTGTTGAGATAATGGCCTGCCCGGGAGGATGTATAGGTGGCGGAGGACAACCCATCCCGACGAGCCAGGAAATCAGAGAGAAACGTATCAAGGCTATTTACTCTGAAGATGAACACATGGTACTACGTAAATCACACGAAAATCCGGATGTGATTGCTCTTTACAAGGAGTTCCTGGGAAAACCCAACAGCCATAAAGCGCATGAGCTGCTCCATACACATTATGTGGAAAGAGAACATTTTTAGAAACTTTTTGACTAAATTGAAGGCCGGCAGAAGAATGCCGGCCTTTATTTTTTTTCAAATGGAACACATTAAAATATCTACGGCACAATTTGAGAACAGGAGCGGAGATAAAGAGTATAATCTCTCTGTTATGGATAGACTTTCTGAAGAAGCAGCCTGCAAAGGCTCGCAGGTCATTGCCTTCCATGAATGTTCGGTTACAGGCTATACATTCGCCCGTAACCTTAATAGTAAGCAGCTTCTCGATCTTGCAGAGTATATTCCTGAAGGCGATAGCGTTAAGAAGCTTGCCATGATAGCAGGTAAATACAATATAACATTACTTGCCGGACTTTTTGAGAAGGATAACAGCAACAGGGTCTACAAAGCCTGCGTATGCGTTGACAGGAACGGCCTGATAGCCCGGCACAGGAAACTCCACCCTTTTATACATCCGGATATCCTGCCGGGCAATGATTATACTGTTTTTGAACTTAACGGCTGGAAATGTGGGATA
>JAFGCK010000010.1 GCA_016932675.1 Methanosarcinaceae archaeon
AGATATATTATATCCGAAAAAAACTAATAAAAAAAATCAAAGGAGTGATATATTTGGTAAAAGTAACTCAGGTCCATTCGCAATGGTGTCGTTTCTGCCCGGATGCAAGAAGTCTCTGGAGGGAACTCCGGGGCAAATATGATCCAGGATGTCGTTACTATGTATGATCTGATCATTGTAGGTGGGGGGCCCGCAGGACTTGCAGCGGGCATATATGCCGTACGGTATGGAATGGATGTATTGGTGCTTGAAAGATCTGTGGTCCCGGGTCAGATATCACTGACCGGTGTTATAGAGAACTATCCGGGATTTGCTTCTATCTCCGGTATTGGGCTGATGGAACACTTCAGGGAACACGCAGAAGCTGCCGGTGTTATTATAAAGACCGCAGATGTTGAAAAAGTAAAAGATGCGGGTGATAAGAAGATCGTTGTCACCTATGATGAAGGTGAACTTGAATCCAGGACCGTTATCATAGCCACCGGTGCTGAACCAAGGAGACTGGACGTTGCAGGAGAGGACAAGTTCCTGGGAAGGGGTGTTTCCTACTGTGCGACCTGTGACGGCCCGTTCTTTGCAGGACAGGATGTCATTGTGGTTGGCGGAGGCGATTCAGCGATAACCGACGCTTTGATCCTTTCAGATATTGCTGCCAAGGTCTATGTGGTCCACAGGAGGGATGAGCTCAGATCCTGCGAACTCCTTGAGAAAAGAGCTCACAAGAAAGGGAATATCGAGTTCATATGGGACACTGTTATTGAAGAGATCCTCGGTGAGGAACTTGTGAAAAAGGTCCTGCTGAAAAATGTCAGAACTGGTGACAGGACCGAAATGCCCATTAGTGGTGTGTTCGTATCCATAGGTATCCTTCCCAGGACGGAACTTGTGGACGTTGACAAGAATAAGAGCGGTTTCATAAAGACCAATGAGAGGATGGAGACATCTGTAAGCGGGATATATGCAGCCGGCGACTGCCGTGAGACCATTCTCTGGCAGGTGGTCACAGCCGTTGGTGAAGGTGCTATTGCAGCAGTTTCAGCCCATGAATATATCATGGTCAGGGAATGAGTTTGTGAAAAAGATTTATTTGCCTTCATATGGAATATGGGATGATTTAAGATGGAATGCAATAATGAGAAAAATGGATTCTACTGTCTGAAGATATGCGCAGATTCCACCGCCGATGATCTTGAGCCGATCGCACAGGCCATACATACTCTGCTGGGTATTCCTATTACCATCCGCAGTGTGAACTACAAAGGCATACGTATGGAACGTGGGATTATAGTTGACAGGAACTATAGCGGTCCTGTGCTTGAAGAGGTTATCCTCACCAATAAAGTGATCAGAACCGTTCCCCGGGAAGGCGTGTATAAGGGAAAATCGGTGGTAGTGGCACCCATCAGAACAAGTGAAGGTGATGTGATCGGAGCTGTTGGAGTAGTAGATCTGGTAGCAGCCCTTGATATTCTTTCTATGTTCCGGGAATATCCGGGTATTATAGACGAGGTCGAAGAATCCAGAAAAAGAATGAAATGATCTTCAGAGGTCTTTATACCTCTGGAACTTTATGGCCTGAGCGACTACGAACGCAATGATGGAAATGGCGACCGCGAGCAGTATTACTATAACTAAATTGCCGTTTTCTGCATACTTCAGCATACTGTAGAACAAAAAGGCACTCAGGGAAAAGCCAACGGCCAGCAGGATCGCAACTGGCAAATTGTATATTTTTTCAAGTGGTCCTTCCATAAGTGGAACAGAGTTTCATTCATATTATAGTTTTCTATTGGGTCTTTACCATGGATAGTGACAGATAGTGATAATTAATATGCAGGCAGTCATATAGTATTATTATTTAAAAGTACATCTTGTAATGGTCTAAATAACATTCATGCTTATCTGGCCTATGGCAGACCGGAGTTAAAAATGGAGCTTAAGAACATACTCTATAAGATAAAGAACAATGAGATTGACCTCGAGACTGCAGAAGAGCAGATCAGGTGCATGGGTTATGTCCCCGTGTCGGACATTGCAAAGATAGACATCTTCCGCAAACACCGTACAGGTATCATGGAGGCCGTACTTGCAGAGGGAAAGGACCCAAAGGATGTTGTGGAAATTGCAAAGGCCCAGCTCGCAGCAACCGGCCGGGTTCTGATCACCCGTCTCGGCGAAGATCACAGGAAAGCACTGGAATCAGTATTCATTCCTGAAGAGCTTGACTGGGGTCTGCACCGGACCCTGGCTGTCGTTCACGACGGTACCCCTGCTCCCAGAACAGGTGGTATCGTTGCCATTATAACAGCAGGGACCGCTGATATAGATGTTGCTGAGGAGGCAAGGATGGTGGCCATCGAGATGGGCTGCGAGACCATTGCTATCTATGATGTGGGTGTTGCAGGTTTCCACCGGCTCGTAGCTGAGATGCTGAAACTGCAGGAAAAGAAACCAGATGCCATAGTTGTTGCAGCAGGGAGGGAGGGTACTCTCCCAACGGTGGTTTCCGGTCTGGTGGATGTGCCTGTGATAGGACTTCCCGTGTCAAGCGGTTATGGTGCAGGTGCCAGGGGAGAGGCTGCACTGCTTTCCATGCTGCAGTCATGTTCGGTCCTCTCGGTGGTCAATATCGACGCAGGTTTTGTGGCCGGTTCATTTGCCGCAAGGATAGCAAATACCGTTGCAAAGGCAAGGAGCAATGGTCAGTCCCGGTGAATATCAGGCAGGCAGGGTTTAATGCTTCAAGATCAAAGGTTCCAGTAAAAAAGATGATATCATGAGATCCCTTATATTCGAACCGTTCTCAGGTGCTGCCGGTGATATGATACTTGGGAGTCTGATAGATCTTGGTGTCGACAGTGAAAAGCTGAGAGAGTTGGTAGAATCCGCTGTAGATGTATCAATATCTGTCGACAGGGTCGACAAGCGGGGGATAGGTGCCGTCAATGTAAGGATCGATGTCCCGCATGAGACCCATTCCAGACATTATTCCCAGATCATCGATGTGGTCAAAGGTGCCGGGCTGCCAGATGTTGTGGAGCAGAGCGCCCTGGGTGTGTTCTCCATCCTTGCAGAAGCAGAGTCAAAGGTGCATGGCCTGCCGCTCGAAGAACTGCATTTTCATGAGGTGGGACAGAAAGATGCCCTTGCGGATGTCATTGGTTCCTGTTTTGCGATCAATGAAGTTGGTGCTGATGCGGTTTTCTCCTTGCCTGCCAATGTTGGCGGCGGAGAGCTGAGGGCTGCCCACGGAGTGACGGCGGTACCCTCGCCTGCCACCCTCGAGATACTCCGCAAGAGCGGCCTGGCATTCTATGGTCGTGGGAGTATGGAGATGCTGACCCCCACAGGTGCGGCTATACTTGCGTATTTTGCAAAACCACTGGAGAACCTGCCGAAGGGGAGGGTGATCTCTGTAGGGTACGGTGCCGGAGATGCGGATACAGAGGATCCGAATGTACTGCGATCGATGATCATGGAGACAGGGGGTACACTGTCAAAGGACACTGTAGAGATACTGGAGACAAATGTGGATGATGTGACCGGTGAGATCCTTGGAAGCCTTTTTGAGAAACTGCTGTCCGTGGGTGCAAGGGATGTAACCATCATACCCGCTACCATGAAAAAAGGCAGGTCAGGCCACATAATCAGGATTATAACAAAACCTGAGGACAGTGACTGTGTGGCAAGGGAGCTCATGAAGGAGACAGGTACTCTTGGCATACGTGTCATTCCTACGAAGCACCGCTACGTTGCAGATCGCAGGATGGAAAAGGTCAGAATCAACCTGGGGTCCCGGCATTTTGAGGTTGCGGTAAAGATCGCACAGGATAAAAGCGGTGATATCCTGCACATTTCCGCAGAATATGAGGACTGTCGCAGGGTTGCCGATGAGCTGGGATTGCCGCTGAAGGAAGTGATCAGGAGGGTTGAGGAGGAAGCATGGGGCAGGTTCCTTTAATAAGGCCTTCATACTTTTGCTGATAGCCACATCTCTGGTTATCCATACCACAAACCATCTAAACCATCCCGGTAATTACTCAGCAGATGATAGACGATGTCATTAAGATATTCAGGGAACTTGACAGTAAGGACCTTCGCATACTCCAGGGTATCGAGATAAGTATGAAGCACTACGAATGGGTGCCCGTGGAAGAGCTCCTGAAGATCACCAGGCTTCCATATTCCACGCTGGAGTTTAAGATACGTGCGCTCAGGAAGAAGAAACTTGTAGTGGTGACCGGCACGCCTTATGAAGGTTATCAGATATACTTCGACGCATACGATGCACTTGCCCTGAACACATTCGTCAAGAGGGGAACTATAAGTGCCATCGGTGACGAGATAGGGGTCGGCAAGGAGTCTGTCGTGCTTGAGGCGGTAAAGGAATCCGAACTTGGCCTGGGTGAGCCTCAGGGAGTTATCATTAAGTTCCACAGGGAAGGCAGAACGAGTTTCAAAAATGTGAAACGTGTGCGTTCCCATCTTGAGGACAGGGAACATTTCTCATGGATATACGCAGCCAGGCTTGCAGCTAAAAGGGAGGCTGATGTAATGCGTCGCCTATACCCGGATGTAGCAGTACCCCGGATCATAGACAATAACCGGCACGCACTTGTAATGGAAGTCGCTGAGGGTGATCTGCTGTACAGGACAAGACTTGAAGACCCGGAATGGTTCCTTGACCACACGATCAGCCAGCTGAAGAAGGTATATCGGAAAGGTATAATTCACTCCGATCTCAGCGCGTACAATATATTCGTACACGACGGGGGCGTGCAGATCATTGACTGGCCTCAGTATGTAGAGACCGATCATCCACATGCAGATGAGTTCATGGAGAGGGATGTCCGGAATCTTCTGAAGTATTTCGGGCGCAAGTATGATCTTGTAAGAGATCCCGCAGAGGTAATGATCTCAATAAAAGCGCCTGAAGAGTCATAACTATATTACATCACCAACATAAATTCTATCATATGCAAAATGGGGTAATCTACGGTATTGACATCGCAAAAGGTTCCTCGCGGGCCCGGGAGGAACCAAGGTATGCGGTGGCCGTTCTGGATAAAGGCGAAGTGACCCATTATTCCCTGCTTCGGCGGCATAGGATCCTGCGCATGGTCCAGAAGGATCGTCCGGGCTGTATTGCCGTGGACAATATCTATGAACTGGCTGCAGACAAGAAGGATCTCATCAACTTCCTTCAAAGGCTTCCTGAGGGTACGAAACTCGTTCAGGTTACCGGGGGTATTCACCAGAGACCCCTGACCAGGCTTGCCAGGGAGCACAATTTCACGTTCAACCAGCTCAACCCGAATGAGGAAGCAGAAGCCTGTGCCAGACTTGCAGGTCTTGGTGTGGGCTGTGAGGTCTCTCTCTTTGAGGATATGACAAAGATAAAGGTCAGCAGGGCCCGTTCACTGGGCAGGGGGGGATGGAGCCAGAACCGTTATAGAAGAAAAGTTCATGGCGGGGTAAAAGAGAAAAGCAGGGAGATCGAGAGCGTACTCAAGAAGTTTTCCCGTGAGACTGGCTTTGAACTTACTTCCAGGGTCACCGAGGGATTCGGAGGCTATGTCAGGGCAGAGTATACCATCAATGCAAGCAGGGACAGGGTGCCTGTAAAGCCTTCTTCCACAGCTGATGTACAGGTGACTGTAAAAAGTGTCGAAAGGGATAAGATAAAATATCTGCCTCTGGGGAAGAAAGGGCGCAGATATACCATAGTAGGCATAGACCCCGGAACAACCGCCGGTATTGCCATACTTTCCCTGGAGGGGGAGCTTCTTTTCCTGCAGAGCATACGTGGCATATCACACGACGAAATCGTGAAACTTATTTCGGAATACGGTAAGCCTGCAGTCATTGCAACGGATGTCTACCCGACCCCCGCAGCTGTGGAAAAGATTCGCCGCAGCTTCAATGCGGTGCTTGGCACTCCTGGCGGGGAGATGAGGGCAGAGGAAAAGATAGCTCTGGCACGTCCTTTCGGTTATTCCAATGACCATGAGAGAGATGCTCTTGCGGCTGCGCTGACAACGTACAAGAACTACAAGAATGTCTTCTCAAGGGTGGAGAAAAAGACCCCGAAACATCTTGATATGGATAAGGTGAAGTTCCATGTGATACATGGTGTCTCCATCGAGGAAGCTATAGAGAGGATCACACCTTCTCCGGTTGTCCGTAAGGATGTGCCTTCACAGTCTGAAAAGGAAGAAGTGTCAAGTGTAGATGGGCTGGTCCAAAAACTCAGGGAAGAGCTGAGCCAGAAGAACTCTCAGATAAAACAGCTCAGGGAATATGTGGCCGAACTGAAATATGAGTCCAGCCAGAAGGAGCGCACCATTGAATTGCTGGAGATGCGGGTAAGAAAGGTAAGAAATGTCGCATATCTTAAGGTCCGTAAGGACAAGGAAATAGATATCAGGGACAGGGAGATCGAGAGGCTGAAAAAGGAGTTGGGGAAGGCCTTCAAATCCCTCAAGAAACAGCGTCTTCAAACCAGGCGTATCAAGCAGTTGCATAAGAAAGAGATAAAAGGCGAGGGGCTGCCTGTGAAGATCATCACCTCCTTTGCAAAGGAGGCAATACAGCACACAAAAGATGTCTATGGCCTTAAAAAAGGAGACCTTGTCTATCTTGAGGACCCTAGCGGCGGGGGTCCTGTTACGGCTTCGGTGCTGGTGGATTCCGGCGTGAAGGCTGTGCTTATTTCCGAGGACATGCCGCATGCGGCCCTTGAACATTTTTATGATTCAGACATACCCGTCATCAGGGGGCTGGAAATGCAGAGGGTCGATGATTTTGCTACTGTAGCGCCGGAAGCACTGGATAAAGCTATTTCGGAATGGGAGGAAAAGGCCTCTGAACGTCGTAAGGAAAAAGAGCATGAGCAGTTCAAATCGATCCTCGATGAATACAGAAGTGAGCGCAAGAGGGGTCTTGCATAGGCATGCAAGGCATCGGGGGTTTTTGTTTATGAAGAGGTCTTCACTTTTGCTGGCCGGAGGTCTTGGGACAAGGCTCAATGGTTGTGAAAAGGCGTTGCTCCCGCTAAGGGGTCGCACTTTCATCGAAAATACCCTTGAGGTACTGGATATGGTAAGTGATGAAGTTATAATCTCCTTCAGGGATGAAGAGCAGGTCATCTTTTTTTCGGAGTATGTCTGCGGCAGGGAAACGGTTATCGATGAGCTCAGAAATGCCGGCCCTCTTGCAGGCATGCTCGAAGGCTTTAAGAAGGCATCGAATGCATATGTTTTTGTTGTAGCGTGCGATATGCCTTATCTGCGTCGGGAAGTGATCGATCACCTTTTCAATATGTGCAAAGGCCATGATGCAGTGATCCCGGAAAACATGTCCGGGAAAAAAGAGCCGCTGCATGCTGTGTACAGGAGAAGGCCTATGCTTGCTGTTATAAAAGACTCTATCAGGGAAGGCAAGAGGTCCGTGATGTCCCCGGTTTCCAGGCTGGAGGATGTCCTGTTCCCGGAGAGTGAGGAAATGGCTAAGATGGATACAGGACTTATGACATTCACCAATGTAAACACGCTCAGTGACATGGATGAACTTAAAAGCAAAAGGAGGTGCTGATCTTACGGGGACAGCGATCATTGACAACAATGTGGTTATAGAAAAGGCCATTGAAAGGATTGCAAAGAACTACGGTTTTGATGTCCAGACCGTCAGGAAGGCGATCATCGGGGCGGATGATCCCCTGGACCTTGAAAGGATGGTCGATGAGGGTATCTTCTGTTTCAGGGGCCCGGATGATGAGATCAGGTATGACAATGCATCGATCTGTCTCTCTAACAGGATACTTTCCAGCGTGCAGGTCGCCAGGATCCTCCTGCCCGGGATATGTGCAAGGATCAGGAACTGGAACAGGGAGGATCTGAACGTTCTGCTTGCGGACCTGAAAAAAGCTGTAAGCATCATGGAGCTGAATCCGGATGCATATCCCGGTCTTGCCTCATGCGGGCTGGACATTGAGGCTCTTCCTTCCGAGAAGGTCCCTGAGGACATCGAAGGCAGGTACAGGGTGTGGGCGATGGATAAAAAAGGTATGTGCCTTGTAGGTATCGATGCTGATAAGGTCATGCATGTGGATGAGATCAGGAAAACGCTGGAGCAGGAGGTCTGAGTGGAGGATCGGCCTTACAATGCGACAGATGCGAGAACTTAGAAGCAGGAGCTTTCACCCATCCCCACATAAAACGTTCTCTAACTTACTGAATTTGCAGTCACTGCACTTCATCTGTGATAAGATTTCTCCTATGACTAATATCAATATATCAGGTCATTTTTATAATCCCACACATGAGATTACAATGAGACATTTTTGATGCGGCACAGTCGCGGCATCCGAGGATGATTATTTTTGGATTGTTTTGGTGACTGCTCCCACGTCTAAAGAACGTGGGCTTCTACGGATTCGATACCGACAGATTGCAATCCCAATCTGAGAATGTTGATAGCCGCATTGTGGTCACGGTCTAAAACCAGACCACAGCTATTACATTTGTGTGTTCTATCTGCTAATGTTTTTTCAACCAACAGGCCACACCTTGAGCACATCTTAGAAGTATTCGCAGGGTTAACCAATGCAACTAAAGAACCAGCACTTTCAGCCTTGTACTTTGTTGCATCGATTAACATGTTCCATGCGGCATCTGATATGCTCTTTGCAAGACAATGATTTTTAAGCATGTTTTTGATGCCCAGGTTCTCAAAGGCAATGAAGGAATATTCATCTACCAATTGTCTGCTTAATTGAT
>JAFGCK010000099.1 GCA_016932675.1 Methanosarcinaceae archaeon
AAGGCATAGATGAAGCCTCTATAACTCTCAACAGGTACAGTGATGGTTCCTGGAACGGACTGCCGACAGAAAGCATTGGTTCAGATGATAACTACCTTTACTTTGAAGCAAGGACTCCCGGATTTTCACCCTTTGCCATCACAGGAAAGAGTTCAATACAGCAGAACGAGAACATCGCCGAAGGCGATACACTCCCCGGCAAAGGACCCAAGGTCAATGAAATATCCCTGCCTGAGGAAAAACCCGGTACGTACAATGAAACATCTGCACCTGACACAATAACGCTGGTCTGCGCGGGATTTACAGGCCTTGTTCTTACCATCACTTATTTCCTGAGAAGGATACAGCAAAATTAATATCCTGATGCTGACCATTAAGCGATGGAGAATTAAGACTTGAAAGGAACAGTCCTTGGCATAGAGGGCACTGCATGGAATCTCAGCACTGCAATCGTAAATGAAAAAGACGTCATATCAGAGGCTACTGATACATACAGTCCGCCAAGCGGTGGTATACATCCACGCGAGGCAGCCCAGCACCATGCAAAATATGCTTCTGCCATGATAAGGAAAGCTCTTGAAGATGCAAAGGGTAAAGGGGTCAGGCCATCTGATATCGATGCCATTTCCTTCTCACAGGGACCAGGGCTGGGCGCCTGCCTGCGCACAGTGGCGACCGCTGCAAGGATGCTTGCAATAACCCTTGATGTACCGCTTGTAGGAGTTAATCACTGCCTGGCCCATGTTGAGGTGGGGCGATGGAAGACACCGGCCGATGATCCGGTGACACTCTATGTAAGTGGTGCGAACTCACAGGTACTGGCTTACCGTATGGGGAGGTACCGCGTATTCGGGGAGACCCTTGATATCGGTCTGGGGAATGCCCTGGACAAGTTTGCAAGAAGCGCAGGTCTCAGTCATCCGGGTGGCCCGAAGATCGAGCAACTTGCCAGACAGTCAAAGAACTACATACCCATGCCCTATGTGGTCAAAGGGATGGACCTGTCCTTCTCCGGACTCTCTACTGCAGCAACGGAAGCTCTGAAAAGACATTCCATTGAGGATGTGTGCTATTCCCTGCAGGAGAATGCCTTCGCCATGGTTGTGGAAGTAACCGAGCGAGCACTTGCACACACCGAAAAGAATGAGGTGCTGCTTGCAGGCGGTGTAGGGGCCAATACAAGGCTTCGGGAAATGCTTGCTATTATGTGTGAAGACAGAGGAGCGTCCTTCTATGTGCCCGAAAAGAGGTTCATGGGAGACAACGGGGCAATGATAGCATATCTTGGACTCCTGATGTATGGTGCGGGGGACACCCTGAAGATCGAGGATTCACATGTGGATCCGAATTTCAGACCTGATGGCGTGGATGTGAGCTGGCGTGAATAAGCATCCGGCAAAATGAGGTAAATATGACGTATATGGCAAGAGGTGCCGAAGCTACAGTAAAACTCGAAGGTGAGCTTATAGTCAAGGAAAGGGTTCCAAAAAGGTACCGTCTCAGGGAACTTGACGAACGTATCCGCAAAGAAAGGACAAGGGCCGAGGCACGCCTGATATCCGAAGCCAGACGCCTGGGGATACCAACTCCGATAGTACATGATATACAGAACTCAACCATTGTAATGCAATACATACCAGGAACTGCCCTGAAATATTTGATAAACGAGAGTTTAAGCCAGCGGCTAGGAGAACTTGTGGGCAGGCTGCATTCGGGTGGCATCATCCATGGTGACCTTACAACCTCAAATCTGCTACTTCACAATGACAGGATATACATGATAGACTTCGGACTGTCATTTATGGACCACGGGATAGAGGCAAAAGGCGTGGACGTACATGTCCTGTTCCAGACCTTTGAGAGCACACATCACAACTATGAAGCACTCATAGATGCCTTTTCCAGGGGCTACAGGCAGGCTTGTGACAATGCTGAAGAAGTGCTTGAGAGGGTAAGGGAAATAGAAAAAAGAGGAAGATATGCGTAAAATAGTTTTTGTAACAGGCAATAAGGGAAAGTTCCGTGAAGCAAAGGAAATACTTGCAGCAAAGGATATCGAGGTCATCCAGAATAACGAAGGCTATCCCGAGCTGCAGGAAGACGATCTTGAACCGATCGCCGCCTTTGGAGCAGAATGGGCAGCTCAAAGGCTGGGAATGCCAGTAATGGTGGATGACTCGGGACTCTTCATCAGGGCACTTAATGGGTTCCCGGGACCATATTCGGCATTTGTTGAAAAGAATCTTGGGAACAAAAAGGTCCTCAAACTGATGGAAGATGAAAAAGACAGAACCGCAACCTTCAAATCCGTCATCGGCTACTGCGAACCCGGCAAAGAAGCGGAAGTGTTCACCGGAACCGTGGAAGGTACGATATCTTTCGAAGAGCGCGGGACCGGTGGCTTTGGGTACGACCCTATTTTTGATTATAACGGGAAGACCTTCGGTGAATTAGGCAGCAAGGAAAAGAACAGGGTCTCACATCGAAGAAGAGCCCTGGATAAATTCTTCATGTGGCTGGATTAAATAAGGCGAGGCCGGGTGAAAAGGCATGGGATTCTGGAAGGATACGAAAGGTATCGACACCGTTCCCCTGAAACTGGTCTTTTATCTCATGATCACCGCAGTGACCTTTGCCCTAGTATCTGTCGCATGGAACAATATTTCCCCATATATTGCAGGGTCACAGGTTGAAAAAGAGATCAATGACCTTTCAGTGGAACTGCTTTCTATTCAGGACGGGTACCCGAGAAACCTGGATGATATTGAAGCCATTGAAGGTTCAATGTGTGTTGCGCAACTTTCTCTTCCTGACAATGTACAGTACCTTTCCCTGGGGATCGACCCTGACCCGGATATTGACGGAAACTTAAGTGATTGCGCATGGAATGTCGAGAACAACACCATCATTGTGCAGTATCAGAATGGAGTGAAAAAACGCTTTTTGATCGCCGGGGAGATCATAAAGTTCAGGAAAGGCACTGTAGATAATAAAGGTAACTGGAATCTGTATACAGGCAACCTGTACGGGAATCAGGGAATCGTGATCATGAGACCTGTTGCAGGTGAGTTTGTATTTGAACTTGTGTCCTGCGGGCAAAAATATACGCTGTCCCACTTTTAAAGCACAGGCATAAGAAAAGGACATTTGCGGCAGATTCAGTACCGCAATGTGATGTACTTGTTGTCGAAGTATGCTCCCGGTGTTGTGAAATCGAATATTACAAGGGCACCGGCTTCCGGCCTTATCTGGAAAGATACCTCGGTCCTTGGCTCAAGACCTTCATAATCCTCGTCATCGGCTGCGAACACTTTTCTGATGTCAACGACGATCTCCATGATATCACCGGTCCTCAGCACAGGCTGGGTCGCCTTGAAGACGCTCTGGTCACGGATCCTGACCGGCTCTACAGAGAAATAATCGGCTGTAGTTTTATGTACATCATCACTGGTGTCAGTGGTATCATATCTGACATTGGCGACATGTGCACCGTCGGACAGATAAACGATCAACTGGGAAAGATCAACGTCCTCACTGCCGGGACCCAGGGATACCGAGATATGCAACTTGCTTATCTGTCCGTACTCCTGTGTACCGTTGACCGTTATAGTACCGCTGGTACTGGAAGAACTATTGCTTACTATGAAGTCATATGTACCTGCCTGAGTGAAGCGGTACTCATAGTAGGAACCATCTGCAATCGTTTCATTGTTCCCATCTACAGAAATGTCAAATCCACCGGAGGATGACAGCCATTCCACCATACCGCCTTTGTAGCTGGTGAGACTGGTGCTGGATACTGTACCATCTGTCACCTCAATGGTAGAATAGACAGCCCTTTCCCCGTCAACGCGGTCAATACGCATGTTTGATGCGACCTCCCTGGTAGTTTCCTGGCCGGTCTGAGAAGCCTTCTGCTGAAGCACACCGGAAGTTTTGATAAGCAGTGCAGAGGCTACTGCAGCTACCAGTACCATCGATATGAAAATGATCAATGTTCCTATACCTACCTGTGCACGGCCATCACTGTGCATTGTCTGCTTCTGGTTTGCTTTCGTGCGACTTCCCTCATCAAACGTTATAGCAATCGTGTAACAGGAGTATATAGTTTATAGTATATTAATCCTGTTATTTAATAACTTTCGGAACTTAACAGAACTGTGTAACATTGACCTATATATTCCTTCAAATGACTTGCACAATATAGTATAACATAGATAATATTTAAATTAATCTATTAATATAATATGTCGTAATAGAGGACGTCTAATTAGCTCCTA
>JAFGCK010000100.1 GCA_016932675.1 Methanosarcinaceae archaeon
CATTTCATTGTAACAGAACCCGCACTGACCCATTCAACACAGTCTTCAAGGTCATCACATGGACAAAGACCACTTTCTGCCAGTGCCGGAGAAGGTATTATGAAAAAAAGGACCATACCAACAAGAAAAAGTAAACTAAACCCTGGAAAAAACGTTTTTTTCACTTACTCCACTCCACTATTCATGATCTCTTAGAAACCCTTTTGAACACAACACAGACCAGAAGAATGTAGCCGAACAGTGTCACAAAAACAAAAGGTACGGCCATATCAAAAAAGGATGCGGGCGTATACCAGCAGGTAGAATAGAAAGTATACATGGACAGTATCGCTGCTGCAAGCAGGCTCACCAGGCTCTTCATATGAACAAGAAGGACTGTTCGGAAATAATCCTTGCACAAAGGAAATAAATAGAACTTTTCGACCCAATTTCCGATATATTTGTATATATAGAACTATAGAAAGCCACTCATCTCATTCTCTTCTGAACACCTCGTATCCGAAAACGGAGAGAGCTATTATAATGGATGTCATGGAGAGCATGAATATCATGTTAGAATACGATTCATTCATCACGAGCCAGGACAGGCCGCCCAGTACATGGGTTATGCTCATAAGCAGCATAATGAAGACCCCGATGGGATATATGACATCGCCGTCAAGGAATTTCAGAACGGTATATCCCATGAAGTAATAGAACAGTATGGTCAATGCAAGGTAGGGTAGCACAATACCGTTCCTTACGGCAAAGACGAGGGTAGGACTGAACTCATATGCAAGGATATTATCAATGCTGCCGGCAAAATAGAAGGTAAGAGAATAATCTATAATTACAGAGACACTCAGGAAAAGGGGAATAAGCCTATAATTGTGATAGATCGATAGCATGCTCTGCAATATTCGATGCATAGTCCTTTATCCTGCTGAAACTGTCAATGATGATCTCAATGTGATCCCCGGCTTGCATATTCCCTGCGATTACAAGCCTGGCATCGAACTGTTCTCCACTCTCAAGCACCATGTTTGCCAGTTCGTTATCATACTCACGCAGGGATTCGACGGAATCCATGAAGATCTTTTGCAATTCCCTGCATAGCTCTTTTAAGGATTTTAAAAATTCCGGATGTATATCCGTATATTCATAATGCAGGGCTATCTTGGAGATGTGGTCCCCGATCCTTTCGATATCGCTTCCTGCCAGCCTGTAGTAGAAAGCCTCGATCAGGCTCAGGTCATCCTTCTCAGAGACCTTCCTGAGGTTCATCCGGTTAACGTACTGCCTGGACACAAGAATGAACATCCTGTCAATATCATCATCCCGCCTGATGATATCCCTGCAGACGGAACGGTCGTTCTCTTCGAATGCCAGGTAGAGCTCTTCAAGCATCAGGTAGATGATCGACGACATGCGCTTTATTCCCTTCTCGATGGTAAATTCGTCTGAGTCAAGGTAATCCTGGATAACAAGAGTTGAATCAGTACTCTCGACAAGTTCGAATCCCACAAGGCGGGCACAAAGGTTCCTGATCTCTTCCCTGAACTCCCGGGAAAGGTCATTTCCCTGTATCTCTATAGTCTGATGGTCACCCACTATGTACAGGCCTATTATGTCCCTCTTGAGGTGTTCAGGTTTCTTATCGGCTCTGACCTTTTTGATCTTCTTGCTTTCTTTGAAACCCGGCGGCTTGATCACAAGCGAACCGTCCTCAGCATAATCGATAGAAAGCGGAGAACCGGATTTGAGTTTTGACCTGACTGCCCATTTTTTAGGGATCGTGACAATATACGTGGACTTGCCCGTCACCTGCACTTTTCTGATATCCATCATTAAACATCCGGCTTTCTACAGGTAACAGACATCACAGGATGAATTAAATAGATAATCTTTATAGATATATAGTATTTATATAGAATATAGATTTAATTCGGTTTGAACAATGAATATTTTCTGATGCAATCACTCTATAAAATACCTGCACCCTGGCAACCGCCACGTGGCCAGACATCTCACAAAAAGGCTGCTGATTGGATTTTCAGCTTAGATCTGATTATTTTTTTCATAAAGGACGATGCTTTTGCGAATCGCTGCCCATGGCACATATCTTCACGGATTTTGCCTTTTGAAGTTCTCAGTTTCCAGGTTCATTATCAATTTGTATTGATCGGTGTCAATCCGTGCCTCACATATCCTGGATACCCCGTTTTCCCCATTTCCGATCGTCAGATCGTTTTTAGTGTTTATTACCAGACACAGATCCACACAGATTGCATGCAGGCCGGACCCTGAAATACCCTCAAAAGCTCACTTCCGGATATGGTCGGGATTGATCCTCCCGCTGCGTATCATGTGATCTGCCAGCACCAGTGCCAGCATCGCCTCGGCCACGGGCACCATCCTCGGGGGTATCGCCGGGTCATGGCGTCCATGAATCTCAATATCGACCTCTTCCATGGCAGCCATATCCACACTCCTCTGCGGCTTTGATATGGATGGCGTCGGTTTCACCGCAGCGCGGCAGATTATCGGAAGGCCTGTCGATAGGCCGCCTGTGATCCCCCCTGCATTGTTGCTTTCTGGAACTATCTGCCCGTCCTCAAGTACGAATGCATCGTTCATCTGGCTGCCTTTCATGTGTGCACATTCAAAACCTGCGCCTATCTCAACACCCTTGACCGCGCCTATGCTCATAAGCGCCCCGGCGATATCGGCGTCAAGTTTACCGAAGACCGGCTCTCCGATCCCTGCAGGCACACCGGTTGCAATGACCTCTACGATCCCGCCGATGCTGTCGCCTTCTTCACGTGCGAGCCTCACCTGCCTGAGCATACGTTCGGCAGCTTCCGGGTCAGCGCATCTTACAGCGGTCCTTTCGACATTGGAACGGATATCCCCAAAAGTGACCGGGCCAGCTTTCACACCACCCAGTTCGATAACATGCGCAAAGACCTCTATACCAAAGCCCATGAGCAGCTTTTTTGCTATAGCGCCGCCTGCAACCCTTCCGATGGTCTCCCTGCCTGAGGACCTGCCTCCTCCCCTGTGGTCGCGGACACCATACTTCTCAGTGTAGAAAAGGTCTGCGTGGCCCGGGCGTGGAATGTTCCTGATATAATCGTATGCACCGGGATCTGCATTCCTGTTGCGGACAAGCATTGATACAGGCGTGCCGGTGGTAATGCCTTCAAAAACACCCGAAAGTATCTCCACAGTATCAGATTCTGCACGGGGAGTCGATACCTCGCTCTGACCCGGGCGTCTTCTGTTCAGCTCCTTCTGCACATCCGCCCCGGAGAGCTCAAGGCCTGCGGGTACTCCATCGACCACAACACCCACTGCAGCGCCGTGTGATTCTCCCCAGCTTGTGATCCTGAATGAATGACCAAAAGTATTTCCCGGCATATCCCTAGAAAAGTCCTGATGCTATTTATAGTTATGATTATTGTTATGGATGTTATAGTTGTTATCATAATCCTGATCATGGGCATGTTCAACAGGTTCGATGTGCACCAGGACTTCCTCTATGCCCTCAAAGGCTTCTTTCAGGCGGTATTGTACGATATGGGCTATCGTATGTGACTTGTATGTGGGCATCTCCGGCTCCACCTCCACATGCAGGTCGACATATACATTCCCCTCTGGACCGCGGGTGCGTATTTTGTGGCAACCCTTCACACCTTCCACAGCGCATACGACATCGGATATCTTCTCGGGGTCTATGCGTGATTCATCACAAAGTACGGATACACTGCTGAATATTATCTCCAGTCCGGCATGCAATACAACTATGGCCACGAAGATGGCAATGACAGGGTCCACTATCGGGTATCCTGCCTTGATGGCCACCAGACCGAGGAGTACAGAGACCGAAACATAGATATCGCTTTTGGTATGTGCGGAATCTGCCAGCAGGACCTCACTCTTGAATTCTGTTCCTTTCTTTTTCTCATAAGTGCTTACACTGTAGTTCACAACCATTGTACCCAGCATCACCAGAAAACTGATGGTCGTCACTTCAGGGTTATTGCCATTTCCAAAACGCTCAAGAGCAGAGCGTACGATTTCAAAGGCGACCACCCCCAGTATGAAGGCTATGAAGACCGCTGCAAGGGTCTCGAACTTCCTGTGTCCGTAGGGATGTTCCCTGTCCGGTGGTTTTGAGGCTACCTGGATACCGATGAGCCCGACAACATTGGACACACCGTCAAAAAGAGAATGATAGCCATCGGACTGCATGCTCAGTACATTGGTCCACATACCATAGGCAATTTTGGCAACTGCAACTACAAGGTTCAGGAAAAGTACATACCACATGACCCTTTGAATTTTCCTGAACCTCGGGTCCATAGTGTGCATACTAAGAACTATTAATCATGTACAATATAAAATCTATGATTCCCATATCTAAAAAAAGAAGGCAGACCAACAATTCACCCATGTACAAAATATTAATATATTAATTATTTATATTGGTATATAGGTGATATCTTGCAATCCTTTCCGAAGACACTGACCGCCACATGCTTCACATTACTTTTGGTAGCAACCTCCATGGGATGCATGGAAACCCCGGCCGCATCCCCTGCGCTCCTTGACGAGAATCTGCTGGAAGAATATGGCTGGGTGCAGGATGCAGATGTAGAGTACAATACTTTCCAGCAGAACATTTCCGATTCGAACAGTATCAGTTTCAGCAGTACTGTTGTCAGATACAAAAATGAAAGACTTGCAGCGGACATCACCGGGCAGACAAAAGATTTCAAAGAGACCTGGAATATCCCCTTCGACCCCGGGATCCCCATGATGGGTGCATGGATAAGCACCAGGCGTATCACCCTTCCGTCAGGAGCAACTCTCCCGACCGGCCTGGTATCGAAGATGACCGACAGCAGTGTAAGCGATATGTCACAACAGAACAACATAAGGAGTTTCAGCAAGATAGAGACCCGGGAACTGACCATGAAAGACGGTTCCATCGTATCCGTATCGATCTACTCTGGTTCAGTCCCTTCACAGAACTCCAGCCTGAGCGTGCTCGCGGTTGTGGCAGCGTTCGGAGATGAGGATTCAAGTACCATAGTCATGGGAATGGCCCCTGACGGAAGCCTGCCGGTCAGGGTTGGGAATGTGGAAGCGGACCTGTTCTCCATCGATGGCAGGAGGGAAATAGAAGAGATGCTGGAACTGATAGCTACAATAGAATGAATTAAATGCTGGTTAAAGGTCAATAGCCGTGGACCGGCAATATATTACCAATAGCAGATCCTTCATTTTGTTCCTGTGCTGTATCTAATTACTTATATATAGAAAAAATAGAACATGTTTTTATAGCGGGATGGCATCCGGTTACTGGTGTTCGAAATGGCCGGATGTTCAAAAAAGCACATTACTAAAACATGCCTTACTGTTCTTGTCTTTATCTGGGCAGTCCTGCTTTCAGGGTGTGCCAACGACGGCAATAATGAGATAGAACAGACATATAACAATTCTCTTGGTATGGAATTTGTGCTCATCCCGGAAGGTAAGTTCTACATGGGATCCGATTCAACACCTTTAGTGGCCTTTGATAATCCTCCCCATCTGGTAAGGATCCCTGAACCTTTCTACATGGCCAGATATGAGGTCACACAGAAAGAATGGACCACACTTATGGGAGAGAATCCGTCCTACTTCAAAGGTGAAGGACTACCTGTTGAACAAGTATCCTGGCTTGATGCCCGGGAATTCATAATGAAGCTGAACGAAAGGGAGAATACCAATAAGTACAGGCTACCCACCGAGGCCGAATGGGAGTATGCCTGCAGGGCCGGCACAACGGCAGAATTCTCGTTCACCAATGAAGCAGACGACCTGGACGGATACGGATGGTCCAGCACCTATGGCTGGTGTGCTGTAAATTCTAACGAGACAACACATCCTGTCGGAGAAAAAGAACCCAACCAATGGGGTCTGTTTGACATGCACGGCAATGTCTGGGAGTGGACCCGGGACAGCTGGCATGATAACTACGAAGGTGCTCCGGCAGATGGAAGCGCCCGGGAAGATGAGAATACCAGCCTGAGGGTCGGCAGAGGCGGAAGCTGGCTGGATGGTCCGAACGTATGCCAGAGCTCATTTCGCGGTCAGCTCGACTCCGATGCCGGCCGCCACGTACTGGGTTTCAGGGTCGTTAGAGATGTATAAGTAACATTTCCAGAAAACCGCATTCTCATAAGAAAAACATCCCGGGAACTTCCGGTAAACCGGAAAATATAATTCTGATAAGTCCCGAGTTGGAAAGCATGGTAAAGATAGCAATTACTGGGAAAGGCGGAGTCGGCAAGACAACACTCGCAGGCACCATCTCAAGGATGTTTGCAAGAGAAGGATATGATGTGCTTGCCATCGATGCGGACGCTGATATGAACCTTGCATCAGCTCTTGGCGTAAAGAATCCGCCTCCTCCACTCACAGACTTTAAGGACCTTATCGAAGAGAGAGCCGGGGAAATAGGAGGGATGTTCAAGTTCAACCCGAAAGTTGATGACATCGTCGACAGGTTCGGGGTTGTGGGACCGGATAATGTCAAAATGCTGGTCATGGGAACAGTGGAGACGGGAGGAAGCGGCTGCATGTGCCCTGCATCGGCATTCCTGCGTGCCTTCCTGCGCCATGTGGTACTCAAAGATACCAGTGCAGTAATACTGGATATGGAGGCAGGCATAGAGCATCTCGGTAGGGGGACCACCCGGGGAATAGACCTCATGGTAATTGTTGTGGAACCAGGTATGAGGTCCATTGAGACAGCCCGGAGGATCAAGACGCTCTCCGAGGAAATAGATATCAGGAATCTGGCTGCCGTCATCAACAAAGGCACATCGGCAAACATCAAGCCGCATCTTGAGAAACTGGGCATCCCCGTACTTGGGGAGATACCATACGATGCAGAACTTATGGAAGCTGATCTTAAGGGCCTGGCACCCATTGATGTGGGGGGCAGGTGGCTGGATGCTGTCACAGAGATCAGGGATAACATGCTTGCAATGATCCGGGAATTCAAGAAAGAGGTCTGACAGCACGGTCGTGGGAGCACATTACAGGAAATAGAGTATCACGGGCAGCAGTATCACGCCCATGGCATTGCTCTTGCGCACCCTGAGGAATGGGGCCAGCAGTCCAAGGGATGTGGATATGACAAAGATCAGCAGTCCGTAGATCCCCGTAAAGAGCAGCACTATCATGGAAAGGACCGCGATCACCGCATAGCACAGGAGGGGATAGTTAATTTCCGAGAGCATGTTGTGGACCCTGTCACCTATGTAAATGGTCGAAAAGTAGGAGAGCAATGCTGTCAGCGCTATCACACATAGGAAGAGGACCATTGCAGAAGCATCCAGTTCAACACCCCCCAGCAAGCTGTCTACAGCAACCATTGCCCCGTTCCTCGATCTGCCGATGACTGCAAGAGCCACCAGCGCAAAGATCGCATTGCAGGTGTTCACTCCTGATATCGAGACTATGAATTCCTTTGCCGGGTCAAGGACAGACCCGCCGGCACCATACCTCCCATACCTGTCCCACTTTTCCCCGGGCCCCTGCCGGATGAACAGACGTGCAAAGACGGTTGCCACCGAGGACGATATGCCTGGCAACCATGCGACCAGGGAACCGGACAGGCCGCCAACGAAGATCCCCCTGAATATGCGCTTTCTCTCAAGCTCTGTACGGCATCCTGACTGGGCAGGTATGACCGGGCATGACATCAGGCTGATGATAAGCTGTGAAGACCCGAAAAGGCCGCTTAGCAAAGGAAGCAGTATCGATGGCTTGCCCAGAGGAAAGATCGGTTCCATAAGGTATTCGGTATTGAAGGCAAGCACCCCCAAAGAACCGCTCAGCAGAAAGACCAGCAATGCGTAGAACCTGAACCTCCAGTGTGCAAGGGAACCCTGACCCTGAACGAACTCCCCCTTTTCGGTCATTAGCATAATTAACACAATAAGTATCAGTATCCAGGCAAGGTATGTTTGTATAAGTCCGTAGGCGCTCCTGATGAGCAGGGACAGGGGCAGGGCAATAAGTACCGCAAAAGCAACCGAACCTGCACTGCCAAGTGCCGACAGTCTGATGGCCTCCGCCCCGCGCCCCTCCAGCAGAAGGGTATGCCCGGGAAGGACCGCAAGCGCCATGTCATCGCTTGGGGCGCCAAGGAAGATCGCCGGTATGATATCATGAAAAGTGTGAGCCACCGAGTTTGCAAGGATGATAACCGCAACATAGAACACAGGCATTCCATTCTCCGACAGCATCGGTGAGAGAGCAAGCAGTACCAGTGCAAAGTTATTGGTGTGTATGCCCGGGACAAGACCCGAGAACACACCGAGGGAATATCCCGCAAGTACTGAAAGCACGAACATTCCAAGAGATATCTCACCGAACGGACCCATTTTTATCTGCCTTGTTTTTCAGGGAAGAACATTTCCGGCTTATTTAATTTTTTTCGTTTGAACTCCCTTAAAAGACAGTAAGTACAGGACAGCTATATATAATAATATCCCATTGCATGGACAGGACCCATGACTCTCAAATGTGATAAATGCAATAAGGATGCCATCATCTACCAGAGATACTCAGGCATGCACCTGTGCAGGAAGCATTTTATCGAGGATGTCGAGCGCAAGATAAAACTTACCATACGGAAGCATTACAGTATCAAACGCAACGAGACCATTGCAATTGGCCTGAGCGGCGGTAAGGACAGCAGCACAGCACTCCATATACTGCACCGGATATTCGGCATGAGGCCCGATATACGGCTTGTTGGCATTTCCATAGATGAAGGCATTGAGGCTTACAGACCCCGGACCATTAAGTCAGCAAGGGAACTGACCGATGAACTGGGGGTCGAGCTGATCGTAAGGTCGTTCAGGGAAGAGTACGGAAAGACCATGGATGAGATCGCTCCCATGAAAAGGGAAAAGGGGGCATGCAGCTATTGTGGCGTGCTCAGGAAATCATTGCTGAACAAGACTGCGCTGGAGATAGGTGCGACACGACTTGCGATAGGCCACAACCTGGACGATGAGGCACAGACCATTCTGCTCAACCATTTAAAAGGTGATGTTTCCCGCATGGTAAGAATGGCACCTCCAGATGAGCTTGAAGGGCTTGTCCTGCGTATGAAGCCCCTGAGGCAGATCCCGGAAAAGGAAGTCGCCCTGTATGCTTACCTTCACGGCCTGCCCATGGGTTCCGGGAGCTGTCCATATGCACATGAAGCCATGAGAAGAGAAATAAGGGCTCTGCTCAATGATCTCGAGGTCCGCCATCCGGGGACGAAATATGCCCTTCTCAGCGGGTTTGATAAGATATCAGGCATACTTGGGAGGGAATACCCGCAGGAAGGTCTTTCTAACTGCAGCATCTGCGGGCAGGCCTGTACAGCGGACATATGCCAGACCTGCAAACTGCTGGGCAAGTCTGGGTAAGTACCTTATATGGACTCGAATCATCTCCTGAAATTCCCTGTTTGCATATGATCCTGTTCTTTGTGAGTGATCCAGGATGCTGAGCACTTGAAATACGTGTTGGCGGTGCATGAAGATGATCGATCAAAACGATCTGACACCTATATTTCATTGTCAAAGACGTATTCATCAAAGGAATAGAGCTTCCTGGCATTTCTGCCCAGATAGAAACGTGTCCACCATATGGTGATCAGAGGCCTTATCACAAGGACCGTGAGCATGAAATCGAGAAACGTCCATACCTGTGACAGCACATCGACGTAACTTAAAAGATTGCCGATGATCCCAAATAACAGCGATATGCCTATAAGCAAAAGCCACAATGCCAGGGCAGAGACTTTATTTGACAGGAAGAACGATATGCCGTTCTCAATGGCGCTCAGTGGGTCAAGATGGTCTATCACCAGTGCATATTCCACAAAGACAAGGACTATGCTCAGTATCAGGACATAGGATCCCCACAGAAGAAGCCCGAAAAAC
>JAFGCK010000101.1 GCA_016932675.1 Methanosarcinaceae archaeon
CGTAAATGCCGGCACACTCTATACCCAGAAACATGTCTTTGACTCAGTTGACCCATGGGCTCTTACATATACCACCTATTACAATGGCAAGGTACTCTATAATGATGTCAGGCAGGACACAGTTTCCTATGAGCAGGACTGGGGAAATAACCTGAGCACCACGTATGAACGTCTTGCAGACGATGGTTCGTTCAATATGAGTATTTCAGAAGGCATCAATAAGTCGATGAAGGATGCCGGCACATCACTTGAAGAAGTTGCAAGCAATTCAAGAATAGCGGTCTCTGTCTCCAATTTCACAGATGCGGTATACAGCGGATGGCTGTTCAATGATAGGGAGTGGGATGCAGAGCAACCTGACCTTATCAACGATGTGACCCACGAGGTATACAGTGCTGCGATACAGGGACAGGTTTTCAGGAACGGGTTCAATACTGTGTATCCTTATGGCCTGCAGGTGGGCAAGGCCAGTTATAGCGGGGTATCATACGAAACCGGGGAATCAGAAGATGCCAAGGATATCATCTGGACAGGGCACTATCCGGTCAATATATCACATAGCTGTGCCCTGACACCGGATCATATCTTCAGTGGCACGCTGGATGTGAAGCACAGGGTCAATGTCGATGCATCGTCCCATAAATGGTATTTCAGGTCCGCCAGAGTGAAGCCCGTGTCCGCTGATGTGCTATGTGAAGGGGTGGATGTCACTTATGAGTACCTGGGAAATGATAGCCTGCTCGATATTGAACGGGTTGACGGTTACCTTTCCAGTGAAAACCATAGCTTCGACTGGAAGATCACATACAAGATCAGGTTCAGGGTCAGGACATGCTGGAATATCTATTACGATTACCATTGGTCATACAGGACCTGTACTGCTCACGCCGATGGCACAGTGGACTGGGATTTTCACTATGGTGATTCGTCCGGTTCGTTGAAGGGCCGTCGTCTGACGGATATTGCTTCTATCCCCCACGTCCGCACGGAGTCAGAGGACATGTGTATAGTCTATCACCAATACATGCCCTCTGGCGGATATGCAGGCATAGGCTCCTATGGCCCGGGAAATGCCAACGATTACAGGAACACCACGCTGGTCATCGACGGTGCCCTTAAGACCGATCCCTGCTGCAGCGATGCGGCGGACAGGTACCGGGATGAGTATGTGAAGCCCCGGATGGCAGCGATCCAGAGCGGGTATATGGTCTATTCCAACGCTTCTTTCCTCCCGACCGAAAAGATATGCTGTGAAGTCCCGGACTGGCTTCACAGGACCATGACCAGGGAAATGGAAAGCATGTTCGATGCGATCAATGCCGATAATCCTGCAAGGGAAATCTCTTTGCTGGGCGGGAACCTGGGCAAGGATCCCACCACATTGATCAGGGATGCATCACTTGACCTTACTGCTGAAATGGCGGCCGCGGCAAAACGCGGATCCTTCACAGGAGAGTCCGGGCACATGAATGGCACACAGTTCAAAACCAGCAGCGATGCAGCCCGTGCAATTGCAAAGAACGAGGCCTACGACCGCCTGCTGCAGGAGATGGCCGGCAGGAGCAGTAAGATCGGTTCGCATCTGGAGAACCACATGAACTCATCCTTCAGCATGGAAACAGGCGGGTACCTGTCCGAACTTGTAGGCAGCAGCGTTCCTGCTGACCTGCTCTTCAACAACCCCGCCATGGAAAAAGCATCCAATGCCCTCTCCAATGAAATGGGCATCATCAGGACCATGGAGATCACCGGAAAGCCCCGGAGCAGGTACAACTGGACCGAGAACATGACCCTGCTCATAGACCAGTACCCCGACTATCTCTACCATGACCCGGATTTCGACCTGCAGGAGCAGTACCAGTGGGTGGACGAGTCTAGCGGGAGGATTGTGTACCCCCTGGGAGTGCGCAACGTATGTGTTTTCTCTACCGGCGTTGCGGACGATATCGCAGAGATGCTGAAAGACTGTTCCGATCCCCTGAAGGACGTGATCTCGCAGTCCATGAGCCAGAGCATCGCTGATATGAACGCGGAGATAGATTCACTGGCAGAGGATCTCAATGCGCATAAACCGGTTCTTGTAGCCAGCGGCGTATCTGCGGACATCGCCCTTATAGAGGATAACCGCACCCGCCTGGTGACCGGATACAGCGCCAGGATCCGGCAGGAGGTTCCCGTCATGGTCGCAGAGGAAGTTGCAAGCGACCCGGTGCTGGGCACATGGATAGACAGACCAGCAGTCATTTCCATCACCTCTGCTTACCTTGAAACTCTTTCTGACAGGGAACTTGTCTGCATGGTCGCAGAAGATACCATCGGGGATGAGATACTTGCCCTGATAACTGAAAGAATCATGGCTGATAACCCGGGGCTGTCTCCTGATAATATGAGTGTCGCGCTGTACCGTATTGAGGCTGATATGAGGATCGGCGTTGCGAATGGCGTATGCGAGGCCATCAGGCTCAGCCAGGAGATGATCGATGAGTGTTTTATGAACATCAACGCCGAGCTGCAGAAAAAGCTGGAGGATTCCGGTGACAAACTTTCAGGGAAGCTGGCCGAGAAGATGGAAAAAAAGCTTCAGAGGTCAATGAAACTAGTGCCATGCGGCCTGCCGGTCATCCCCGGGCATTGGGTCTGTACTGTGAATATGTGGGAGTATGATGTTGTGGGGAAATACAGGAGGTTCGAGGTCGTGGATAATGATAACGAATGTATTTTCAATCCTTATTCCGGACATGAGACGCAGGTGTATGTGAGGGAAGAAAAGGATATCTATCATCCCTTTAGTTTAGATGAAACGGGTTTCTCTTTAAAGATTGGTGAAAATGTTCCTATATATTTTAACTTCAAAGGCTACGCTGCAACTGTAGTTGGTCCGGGTCCAAAGGGCGTAGGGGATAAAATTGGAAGCCGCGATGAAAAATCAATAGATTACGATAGTTTATTGGCAGAGTATGGTGAGTTATATGGATAAAAGATTAATTTTGATCGTATGCTTAATTATCTTTGAATTTTTGTCTGTAGTTGGTTCAGCTGCAAGCCCCTACATTTCAATAGATGTTTACTACAATGATGAATTATATCCGGGTACTTCTACTCCAAAACCTCTTGTTAAAATTGGTGAGCCTTTTACTCTCAGATTTGATGTTACCGTCAATCAATACTGTAAAATATATGCGGAATTGTCAGATATTGGGGTCTATCAAGGAATTGAGAGTTTTACTGTAATTGAGGGTCCTTCTCAGTTAGGAAAAGATTACGAGAAGATTTATGAAGAAAATGAAACTTTCACTTATAAATGGACTTTGAAACCAACTGAAAGGTGGGCAGGTGGAAGTATGCCCCTTGATTTCCACTACTCTGTATTATTACCAGGTGAACACGAATCTGTTGTCAATGGTGTATTCACCGCTGCCTATGTCACGATCTCCAGCGAATACTATGATGGTCCTGAAATCCCGGCAGCCTCTGGCATAAAAGCATCCAGTAAGAGCAGTTCCCCGACAACTCCTGCTTTCACCGTTTTTATTTCAATGGCAGTTGTTTGTATTGTGTGTGTTCTGAGGAAGATGTATGGATAGATCATGTTCATTTTTACGTGCGGTACGATCCTGTGAGCTTTGAAAATCAAAAGAATTAAATACCCCGTCAAATGTACTGAGTTATACATTAGTGATTTTATTTTTTACAGAGGTTGAATTATGGAACATACAAAAATATTACTTGATGAGAATGAAATGCCAAAACAGTGGTATAATATACTTGCTGACCTGTCAGTGGAGCCACCGCTGAATCCGGCGACCAATGAGCCCATGAACCCGAAGGACCTTGAGCCTATATTTGCAAAGGAGCTTATAAAGCAGGAGGCAAGCACCAAAAGGTATATCGATATTCCTGAGGAGATCAGGGAGATATACAGCCTGTGGAGGCCGTCACCTCTGTACAGGGCCCACAGGCTGGAGAAGGCACTTGGAACGCCTGCGAAGATATACTACAAGAACGAGAGTGTAAGCCCTGCAGGCAGCCACAAGCCGAACACTGCCGTCGCCCAGGCATATTACAATATGAAGGAAGGCACCGAAAGGATCACAACAGAGACCGGTGCAGGGCAGTGGGGCAGTGCGCTGTCTCTCTCATGTAACTACTTCGGCATCGAATGTAAGGTGTACATGGTAAGTTCCAGCTTCTACCAGAAACCTTACAGGAAATCACTCATCAATCTCTGGGGAGCAAATGTAGTGCCATCGCCAAGCCCGGACACCCAGTTCGGAAGGAAGATCCGTGAGATGTACCCGGACACCAGCGGCAGCCTGGGCATCGCTATCAGTGAAGCGGTGGAGGATGCAGCCCTCAACGACAACACCAAGTATGCACTGGGCAGTGTGCTCAACCATACCTGCCTGCACCAGACAGTTGTCGGCCTTGAGACACAGAAACAGTTCGCAAAGACAGAGGACTATCCTGATATCATCATCGGATGCTGTGGCGGCGGAAGTAACCTTGCAGGTGCGAGCCTGCCTTATATCAGGGACAACATTGCCGGCAAGACCAATACAAGGGTAATTGCCGTTGAACCCTCTGCCTGTCCGACACTCACATCCGGGGATTTCAAGTATGATTTCGGTGACATGGCCAAGATGACCCCATTGCTCAAGATGTTCACACTCGGTTCAGAGTTCATACCGCCGGCAATCCACGCAGGCGGACTCAGGTACCATGGTGCGTCACCCATCATCAGCAAGCTCGTTGCAGATGGTCTCATGGAGGCAACTGCCTATCACCAGGTGGAGGTATTCGATGCATCTGTAACCTTCGCACGCAGTGAAGGGATCGCCCCTGCCCCCGAATCTGCCCATGCTATCAAATGCACCATTGACGAAGCCATGAAGTGCAAGCAGACAGGCGAAGAGAAGACGATCTTCTTCAACCTCAGCGGCCACGGTCACTTCGATATGGGCTCATATGACAAGTATTTCTCAGGCGATCTGAGCAACGAATGATCGGTCTGCCTGCAAAATAAACAATAGTGGCATGACCCTCATGCCACACTGTTTTTTTAATATCCTTCTCTCTGCTCAGTAGAACTTGTCCATGTATTTCTTATACGATATGATAAACTCCGCGTGGGGCCATATAAGCGGTATTGTGACATATGCAAGCCCGCCCTCCCACATAGGATGCGACCTGACGTCATCGGTCATTTTGAGCTTGCTGTCTCTGAGTATCCCGGCATTGGTGTAGTCCTCAAGCCATAGCTCGAATCTCTCGATGGTGGAGATATGCTCCGGTAGTGTGTGATTGTATGCCATGTCCACCACCCAGTCCAGATACATCTCTGCCATGTCATGGTCATCTGTCTCTATGTAGTGGTTAGCAAGCTCACATGTAAAATGACACCATGGGCCATAACCGCCATTGTTGCGTCCCCAGTATTCGGGATATCTGTTAAGTCCTCCGATCTCTCGATCCCACAGGTGTGTATGTATCCTCTTTACAGTGGTTATGGTCTTGACATCACTATTCCTGATAAGTCCGAAGTAGGCCGGTGCATACTCCACAGCGTCTATATCAAGCACCGTGGACGCAAAAGGGTCGTATCCGATGGGCTTGCTGTTTTTATCC
>JAFGCK010000102.1 GCA_016932675.1 Methanosarcinaceae archaeon
CATTAAGGACATTTTCATTTTCAGGAGTTTTTCTACGTTTTCATTGATCCTGTAAGCCAGAATGTCTTCACGGTTCGGGGTCCTTAACCTGGAATGGGATGCCGGTCTGTCCTTAAACCTCATATTTTCCAGTGAAGAGATGATCTCATCGACGGCGCTGTTATCGAAAGGCAATTCTTCCTTTATTTTTATAACAGTGTCCAGAAGAAGGTTCAGATCTTTGAAACTCTGGCTATCTATATCGAAATATATGGAAATGTTCTCATCTGAAGCCGGCGGGAAGATAAGTCGCATTATATCGATAAGGATGTTCTCTATGAGTTCTCTGGACAGCAGGAATGTACTGATGAACAGGCCAAGCCTGAATGTTGAGTTGATCTCGGTCTTCAGACTGTTGTAGTGCTCATCCTCAAAATTGACTTGAAGTAACTTTTTTGTGTCATTCTCCGCGGGAGATTCCTGGCTGGAATATATGGGATTGATCTTCACAAATTGCTCAAACACGAAAGTGAATTCATTGATACGTGTGGATGCAGACCTGAGTATTTCCATCTGCTCCTTCAGCCTTCGGGAGGTCACTTCATCTGTATGGTTCCTTGGCTCATTATCAAGGTATGTACCATGGATGTAGTCCTGGACCGTATATGTATATTCATTGACGGATGAGCGCTTGTTGGTACTGAAAAGGTTCTGGAACCTGTTAGCCCTGTCAGGTCTGAGTTTGCGGATCACTGTCAATGACCGCTTATACCATTTAGTATAGCCGGATACAAAGAGACTTCGGTTCTTCGCATATTCCTTTGATTCCCAGGTATAGTTCTGTTCCAGTATGTCCAGGAGCTCGTCACCTGTGTGCAAAAGTTCCTGAACTTCCTGTTTCGAGATATTGTCCTTTTCGTTTTCCATGTGCTTCAAGTATATATTAAAAGTATATTATATATTTATGTTTGCATGTATATGGGCGATTCCATAATTTTTTATCCAATGCTGCCCAACTTTCAATTTATATTTTGAAGAGTGGTTCTTATGGATATCCTGTGGCTCGGTCAATCTGATGTAAAATGTGTGCTTGATATGCCTTCGACATTGCTTGCGGTGGAATTCGGTTTCAGGGAACATGGGTTAAAGCAGGTGCAGGTGCCTCCCAAATCCTACCTTTACTTCAAAAAGCACAATGGTGATCTGCGCACGATGCCCTGCTTTATGGAAAAAGAGGACATTGCAGGTGTCAAGATAGTGAACGTTCATCCTGATAACAGGGAAAAAGGGCTTCCTACCGTTATGGCTGTGGTCGTACTCAATTCTACCGAGACCGGTGCACCCCTTGCAATGATGGATGGCAGTTACCTTACAGGCATGAGGACCGGAGCTGCTGGTGGGATTGCAGCAAAGTATCTGTCCCGCTCCAGTTCAAAGGTTGTCGGAATGGTAGGTGTGGGTGACCAGGCACGCACCCAGTTGCTTGCCCTTTCCAGGGTCATGGACATCGAGCAGGTAAAGATAACATGCCGGAAGCCAGGCAGTTGTGCATCATTTGAAAAGGATATGCAGCCGATCGTCAATTGTGATATCACAAAAAAAGACAGCATAAGGGAGGTATGTGATTGCGATATCCTTGTCACAACCACTCCTGTAAGATCCCCTCTTGTGATGTCCGAATGGGTGCAGGAAGGTACGCATATCAATGCCATTGGTGCCGATGCCAGGGGTAAGCAGGAGCTGGAACCCTCTTTGCTTAAAAGGTCAAAGGTAGTTGTCGATGACACCTTCCAGGCGTCTCACTCGGGCGAGATTAATGTTCCCATCTCCTCGGGCGTTTTCTCCGAAGCAGATATCCATGCTGAGCTGGGGGAGGTTGTGGCTGGCATAAAACCCGGCAGGGAATCTGATGCTGAGATCACCATATTCGACTCTACCGGCCTTGCAGTGCAGGATCTTGTGACTGCGAACATGGTCTATAGGAAGGCGCTGCAAAAGGGGATCGGGAAGAAGCTGGAACTTTTTTGATCGGAAATCATTTCACCTTTGATCGGAAATCATTTCACCTGAACATTTTAATGACTTTCCGGACAAGTCCTTTGCCTTTTTTTAAAGCGATTTATATAAACATTTAATAAGCATGAACGCATATAAGACGGCAGGAATTTTGATTTAAAAAAAGAATCGAGAGAATTGAAACAAATCTTTCTTAGACTGAGTTTGAGGGAATGAACGAGTACACATTCTGAATCCAAATAGCTTACATTATGATAATTTTGATCAGGGAGACGTAGGTAGATATGGCAGAAAAACAGGGCTATGATGTAAGTAATATCCAGGTCCTTGAAGGTCTTGAGGCTGTACGTAAGAGACCCAGCATGTATATAGGCAGTATCGATGGCAGAGGCCTGCATCATCTGGTGTACGAAGTTGTGGATAACAGCATAGACGAGGCGCTGGCAGGATATTGTTCCCGTATAGATGTGACTATAAATCCTGATGGCACCATCACAGTACAGGACAACGGTCGTGGTATTCCTGTAGGTGTGCATCCCAAGTACAATAGGTCGGCACTTGAGGTGGTAATGACAGTCCTCCATGCCGGAGGAAAGTTCGATAAGGACACCTACAAGGTTTCCGGTGGCCTGCATGGTGTGGGTGTTTCTGTCGTTAACGCTCTCTCTGAATGGATGGAGGTTGAGGTCAAAGGTGGTGGCAGGATCTATTACCAGCGGTATGAACGCGGTAAACCGCAGGGTGATGTCACCGAGATAGGTAATTCGGATGGCACCGGAACAAAAGTAACCTTCATGCCGGACTCTAAGATATTCGAGACCACCGATTTTGTGTATGAGACCCTCGTGACCAGGCTTCGTGAGCTTGCTTTCCTGAACAAAGGTGTCACAATAAAAATTTCCGACATGAGAAGGGATGAGCCCCAGCACGATGAGTTCCATTATGATGGTGGCATTATCTCTTTTGTTGAGCATCTGAATCACAACCGTAATGCTCTCCATGATCATCCTATTTACTTCGAGCGTGAAAAGGAAGGCACTGCTGTGGAAATAGCCATGCAGTACACAGACAGTTATGCAGAGTATGTGTACTCCTTTGCAAACAACATCAATACCCATGAAGGCGGTACCCATCTGGTAGGTTTCAAGGCAGCTCTGACAAGGGTTGCAAATGATTACATTAAAAAGAACAAAATGGGAAAATCCGATGACAAGCTCTCGGGCGAGGATATACGGGAAGGTCTCACAGCCATCATCAGTGTCAAGCTGACCGAACCCCAGTTCGAGGGGCAGACCAAGACAAAGCTCGGGAACAGTGAGGTCAAGGGAATTGTGGAATCCATGGTCTCGGAAGGTCTTTCCGAGTATCTGGAAGAGAACCCCAGGGTCGCTACGTCCATCCTGCAAAAGGCCCTGGATGCTCAGCGTGCAAGAGAAGCTGCAAAGAAGGCAAGGGAGCTTACACGTCGCAAGAGTGCCCTTGAAGTCAGCACGTTGCCGGGAAAGCTTGCGGATTGCTCGGAGAAGGACCCATCACTTTGCGAAGTCTACCTTGTTGAGGGTGATTCTGCAGGCGGTTCTGCAAAGCAGGGACGTGACCGGAAATTCCAGGCAATACTGCCCTTCAGGGGTAAGATCATCAACGTTGAGAAGGCCCGTCTTGCCAAGGTGCTGAAGAACCATGAGATCCTTTCTCTGATCACTGCAATGGGGACCGGGATAGGCGACGATTACAACCTGGAAAAGGCACGCTACCACAAGGTCATAATCATGACCGATGCCGATGTTGACGGAGCTCATATAAGAACGCTGATCCTTACTTTCTTCTTCAGGCATATGAAGCCGCTGATAGATGCCGGCTATGTCTATATTGCCCAGCCACCACTCTATCGCCTGAGGAAAGGCAAGGCGGAATATTATGTTTATTCCGACAGGGAAAAAGATGCAAAATTACAGGATATCGGTGAGAAAGGTGTTGCTATCCAGCGGTACAAGGGTCTTGGTGAGATGAACCCCGAGCAGCTCTGGGAAACGACTATGAACCCGGATACCAGAACACTTCTGCAGGTGACCATGGAAGATGCGATTGTTGCAGATGAGATGTTCTCCATCCTTATGGGGGATGACGTGGCGCCAAGAAAACATTTCATCACGACACATGCAAGAGATGTCGCCAATCTGGATGTGTGAGGTGAGGAAAAATGGCAGATAATATCGATAATGAGAACGTTCAGGATGGCGGTTCACCGGATGAGCCCGAAGATGCGATATCCCTTGACGTCCAGCCAACCGATACAGGTGAGAAGGTATTACCGGTCCTGATCGAAGATGAGATGAAGAACTCATTTATGGACTATGCAATGAGTGTTATTGTGAGCCGTGCATTACCTGATGCAAGGGATGGTCTTAAGCCGGTACATCGCAGGATACTCTATGCAATGAAAGAGGCCGGCATCACCCATGATAAGGCTTACAAGAAGTCTGCCCGTGTGGTGGGAGACGTTCTCGGTAAGTACCACCCCCACGGTGATACTGCAGTTTATGAATCACTTGTAAGGATGGTGCAGGATTTCTCCCTGCGTTACCCTCTCATTGACGGCCAGGGTAACTTCGGTTCTATAGACGGCGATTCCGCAGCTGCTATGCGTTACACTGAGGTACGCATGGATAGTATCGCGGATGAAATGCTCTTTGATATAGATAAGGAAACTGTATCCACGAAGCCTAACTATGATGGCTCCCTCGAGGAGCCGACGGTGCTCCCGGCCAAACTGCCGAACCTGCTGATCAATGGTTCAACGGGTATTGCAGTGGGCATGGCAACCAATATGGCACCTCACAATCTCACTGAGGTGATTGATGCCATTCTGATGCTCATTGAAGATCCCGATACTACTGTTTCCGAACTCATGCAGATCATCAAGGGTCCCGATTTCCCCACAGCTGCCATGATACTCGGTACACAGGGTATCAGGAGTGCCTACGAGACCGGACGTGGCAGGATACAGCTTCGTGCAATTGCAGAGATCGAGGAGGTCAAAAAGGACAAATTTGCTATAATTGTAACCGAGATCCCCTATCAGGTCAACAAGTCCAAACTCATAGAGGATATTGCCTCACTTGTGCGGGATAAGAAGTTAGTGGGTGTTTCCGACCTCCGTGACGAATCCGACCGTGAGGGCATACGCATTGTGGTGGAACTCACCCGCAGCACAAATCCGAATGTGGTGCTCAACCAGCTCTATAAGCATACCCAGATGCAGACAACTTTTGGTATCATCAACCTTGCCCTTGTGGATGATGTGCCAAGGGAGCTTGGTCTCAAAGACATACTGCGGATCTATCTCGAGCACCGCATAGATGTGATCCAGAAGCGTACCAGGTTCCAGCTCAGCAAGGCCGAGGAAAGAGCCCACATCTTAAGGGGCCTGAAGATCGCCCTGGACCACCTGGATGAAGTGATATCCCTCATCAGGTCATCAAATGATGTTGAAACAGCACGCAATGGACTTATTGATAAATTCGGTCTTGATGAGTTACAGGCAAAGGCGATCCTTGACATGCGCCTGCAGAAGCTGACAGGTCTTGAAAGGCAGAAGATCGAGGATGAGTACAACGAGCTTATCAAACTCATTTCTGAACTTAAGGAGATCCTTGCAAGCGATGAAAAGAAATATGCGATCATTGTATCCGAGCTCAATGACCTGAAAGAACGCTTTGGTGATAAAAGAAGGACCCGTATCAATGGAACGGTCGAAGAACTCGAAGATGAGGACCTCATACCTGATGAGGAAGTGGTTGTGACCATTACTAACAGTGGTTATATAAAACGCATTCCCGTGGATACGTATACCCGGCAGCACAGGGGCGGCAAGGGTATTATCGGGATGGACACCAAAGAAGAGGATTTCGTGACGGACATATTTGTTGCAGCAACCCACAACTATATCCTGTTCTTTACCAATAAGGGAAGAGTACACTGGCAGAAGGTGTACGGAATACCCGAAGGCAGCAGGCAGTCCCGGGGCAAAGCGATAGTGAATCTCCTTGAGCTGGAGGAAGGCGAGTTCGTTACTGCAATGATACCTGTGAGCGAGTTCTTTGAGGACAGTTACCTCTTCATGGCAACCCGACTGGGTACTGTTAAGAAGAGCCAGCTGTCTGACTTCAGCAATCCGAGAAAGGGTGGTATCATCGCCCTGAAACTGGATGATGGCGATGCACTGCTCAATGTTGCACTCACAGACGGCTCAAAGGATGTCGTGCTTGTTTCAAGTCATGGCAAAGCTATCAGGTTCTCTGAGGAGGATGTGCGTCCTATGGGCAGAGCTGCACGCGGCGTCAGGGGAATGAAGCTTGAGCCTCATGACTCGGTGATCAGCCTGGAGGTCGTTGATGAAACCGCATCGCTTCTGACGGTAACTGAGAATGGTTTTGGCAAAAGGACCGAGTTCGGGGAATATCGGACAATGCACAGGGGAGGTCAGGGGGTTATAACTATTGTGACAAGTCTGCGCAACGGCCCGGTCATCAATGTTAAGTCTGTCAAAGACGATGATGAGATCATTCTTACCAGTTCGGAGGGTATAATCATCCGCATACCTGTGAAGGACATCCGTGTCCAGGGCCGCAACACTCAGGGAGTCAAGATCATGGATGTACGAACTGGCGATAAAGTGGTCGGGGTGGCGAGGATCAGGGCAGACGAAGAATGATGTAAATGCTTTTAAGCATTAACCTTATTTACTAGTCTATTATCTGGAAAGCAAATTGAATAACTATCAGGATGATATTATGGAACTCGAAAAATTGAGACATGGTACTGAACTTATCAAGCGTGGTTTTGCAAAGATGCAAAAGGGCGGTGTGATCATGGATGTAACCAATCCTGAACAGGCACGCATTGCAGAAGATGCAGGAGCCGTTGCTGTCATGGCACTTCAGGCAGTGCCTGCAGATATAAGGAAGTCAGGCGGGGTTGCAAGGATGGCTGATCCGCAGATCATTGCGGCGATCATTGAGACAGTGACCATTCCCGTAATGGCCAAGGCACGTATCGGGCATTTTGTAGAAGCAGAGATCTTACAGGCTCTTGGTGCTGACATGGTGGACGAGTCCGAAGTACTCACACCGGCAGATCACAAATATCACATTGATAAGACCGATTTTACTGTACCTTTCGTGTGCGGTGCAAGAAACCTTGGCGAAGCACTTCGCAGGATCAATGAGGGTGCTGCAATGATACGTACAAAGGGTGAAGCAGGAACCGGCGATGTTAGCGAGGCGGTCAGGCATATGAAACAGATCATGGGTGAGATCCATGCACTCAAGGGCATGACAAAGGAAGAGATGATCGCAGTTGCCCGCGAGATAGAAGCCCCTATCGAGCTTGTGATCGAGACCTCAAAACTGCAGAGGCTTCCTGTGGTCAACTTTGCGGCAGGCGGGGTTGCAACTCCTGCAGATGCGGCTCTTATGATGCGTCTTGGTGCCGATGGTGTCTTTGTGGGATCCGGGGTCTTCAAGGCAGAGAATCCGGAGAAGATGGCAAAGGCTATCGTTGAGGCCGTGAACAATTACGATAATCCCGAAGTCCTTGCTGAGATATCCAAAGGCATCGGTTCAGGCATGAAAGGTATCAGTGTCGATACAATTCCACAGGATCAGGTCCTGCAGACACGCGGATGGTAAGTGTAAGTTTCCCATCCGTTTTTTGTATTTTAAAGCGGGATCCTTATGCGCATAGGCGTTATTGCTATTCAGGGCGATGTTTCTGAACATGTCGAAGCTCTTGAAAGGACCCTTGCCGGGCGTGGGCAGGTGGCCGATATAGTGACCATCAGGCACAAAGGCATTGTTCCCGGATGTGATGCACTCGTCCTTCCCGGCGGGGAGAGCACGACCCTTGGAAAACTGCTGATCCGCGAGGGCATCGCCGGTGAGATACAGGATATAAAGAATGCCGGTAAACCCATAATGGGTACCTGTGCGGGCCTTATACTGCTTGCAAAGAGGGGCGATGAACAGGTAGCAAGAACGCACCAGCATCTTCTTGGCCTCATGGATACCAGGGTCAACAGGAATGCGTTCGGGAGACAGCGTGAATCATTTGAGACGGAGCTTGGACTTCCATTCCTGGACACGCCATACAATGCCGTATTCATCAGGGCTCCTGGTATCGTGGATGCCGGAAAGGATGTCACCGTACTGGCAAGGATCGATGACATGATAGTGGCTGCAGAACAGGGCAACGTCCTGGCACTGGCTTTCCATCCTGAACTGACTCCTGATCCAAGGATCCATCAGTATTTCCTTGATAAGCTGTCCTGATCTTCTGTTCCTTATTGGTTTGGAAGAGCTCGTATGGTCAGAGTTTCAGCTTAAAGGTCTGTTCTTTTTCATCAAAGCCGCTGATCTTCCGGATCTTTGTCAGGACATAGATTTACACCGATCAACACGGATTTATGTTAATACCGACATCTAAAAACGGCAAGTTGCAAAATCCGCGTAAATCCCGCGTTAATCCGTGTCTGAAATATTTAGGGATTGATTTACATAAGACGCAGATCTACACCGATCAATATAGATCCAGAATAAAACCGGATGCTAAAACAGGTAAAAGGCAAAATCCGTGTTAATCCATGTATGGAATATCCCTGGATCCATTTTCTCAAAACACAGGTCAATTCGGACCTACACCGATCTAAGCATGAACGAATGATGCCTGCTTAGAATGGGAGAAGTTTGGAGCTGACCGGATGATCTAGGAATGACACTGATGAAAAAGTATAAAATTCATTGATGTGTAGACCTATTGTATTTTTATCTGAATATGCAGAGGTGAATCAATGGTAAAATTAACAGATGAGATGAAAGAAGAATTTGCAAAGATGAAGGTATTCCCGTTCGCAACAGCATCAAAGGATGGAGTGCCAAACGTTGTTCCTATTGGTATGTGCACCATCCAGGAGGATGCAGAGACCATACAGATAGTTGACAACTTTTTCCTCAAGACAATTGAGAACCTCAGGGAAAACCCGAAGGGTGCTATCTATATATGGGGGCCTGAGATCAAAGGTTGCTTCCAGATAAAAGGAAATATAGAGGTCATCGACCACGGCGAGGAATATGATGCCATGCGCAAGATGGTAAAGGCAAAGAACGAACGCTTTGCTGCAAAACATCTCGTGAAAATGAAGATCACAGATGTATATGAATGCAAGAGCGGACCGGATGCCGGAAAGAAGTTACTCTGACCGTAACTTCAAATTCCTTTTTCTTATTCTCATTTCTGCCGTTTCAGATCAGGTGGGTTGCAGAGGCCTTGAATGTAAGGTAGACTTTCATTCCTGTGTTCAGTTTCATTTTGTCAAAGGCCCTTGTTGTAAGCTCGACCCTGAAAGGTATTCCTGCATCGATCACCAGTTTTACGGTAGACCGCATTCTTGTCACATCGGTCACCACTCCTGAAAATGAATTCCTGGCGCTTGATTCGATGTGCTCTTTGGTGACCAGTATATCCTCCGGCCGGATGGAAACACTAACATCCCCCGATCTTAATGTACTTGAGAACATGATGGATCCGTTGACCTCAATTTCAGAAATATCATCCCTGATAACCGATCTTCCGTGAAAGAGATTCTCAACACCTACAAAATCTGCTACGAATCTGGAATTGGGCTTCCTGAATACCTCATCCGGTGTACCTGTCTGGTGTATCCTGCCTTCATGCATGATCGCAATACGGTCAGCAAGGGTGAAAGCCTCTTCAAAACTATGAGTTACATGAACAGTTGTTGTTCTTTTCAACCGGTGGATCCTTAAAAGCTCCTGCATGAGCCTGCCCTTTGTTCCGGTATCAAGGGCTGAAAGCGGTTCATCCAGTAACAGCATTTTGGGTTCTGTTATTATTGCCCTTGCAATTGCAGTCCTCTGTTTCTCTCCACCACTTAGTGTTGAAGGATGCCTGTTTAACAGATGGCCTATTCCCAGCATTTCAGCGGTGTCTTTTACTTTCTCAGACATTTGTTCTCTGCCTGATCCTGGCCCATTGTAGTGCAGCCCGAATTCGATGTTCTTCCTGACATCCATATTTGGGAAGAGCACGAAATCCTGGTAGACCATAATGATGTTCCTGTCTCTGGGAGGCCGGAATGTCATATCATCTTGATTGACCATTATTGAACCTGAATCAGGTTTATAGATACCTGCAATGGTCTCAAGAAGAATGGTCTTACCGGAACCGGTGGGTCCCAGTATGCAGAAATATTCTCCTTCATTTATACTCAGGTCTATGTCCTTTAATGTGAAATCTCCAAGTCGCTTTGAAATATGACTTATTTTTATCATGTTCATCTGAATCGCAGAACACCGGCATGCCGGATCAGTGCAGTTTTGCGATACCTCCCTTACGTTCGAACAGGTAAAGTGTGACTGCGGATATCCCTATCAGTATGGTCGCGGATGCAATTGCAAGATCAAGTTCGCCGGAAGACATGTTCAGGTACAGGGCTATGGGCAGTGTTTCAGTTTTCATCCTTGTAGCACCTGCAAGCATGAGTACTGCACCGAATTCTCCCATTGCCCTTGACCAGGTGATCACGGAGCCTGCAAGCATCCCATTCTTTGAAAGCGGCAATGTGGTTTTTATGAAAGCCTGGAAAGGTGTGCAGCCCAGGGTCTGTGCCACGTGCTCGTATCGGGGGTTAATGCCTTCAAAGGTAGAGCGCATTATCCTGAGCATCAGCGAGATGTTCACTGTGAACTGTGCCATCACTATCCCGAGGGGAGTGAATACGAATTTCAGGCCCAGGTCTGTAAGATAATGTCCTATAGCCGTGGTCCCGAAGACCAGAAGCAAACCAAGGCCTGCTACAATCGGAGGCAATGCCATGGGCAGGTCCAGTATTGTGGTGATGAGTGCTTTTCCATGGAAATCGTATCTTGCAAGTGCATAGGATACAGGAACAGCCACAATTATGCACATCATGGTCGATATCAACGATGTCATGAGGCTGAGCCGGATTGCAAACTGTATCTCGGGTGATACAATGTTTGTAATAAGGCTGACCGTATCTGTATGGCTGATGATCTCAAAGATCAGTGCAAAAATAAAAAGTGTAAGCAGGATCATAAGAGCAAGTGTGATCTGTCTGAAACCTGCTCTTTGCATTTGATCTCTCCTGCTTTTTTTGGTCTATTGTGTTCACGAGATTGTTCAGTTACTTTCTAAATAGGCATATTTCTCGTTGGGATAGAGTGTGAAACCGTATTCCTCAAAGACTCCTCTACCCTTATCAGAGACCACGAGATCTACAAAGTAAGTGGCAGCCACCGGATTCTCGGAGGATGTGAGCGTAGCTATGGGTATTATCCTGATGATATTGTCCTCTTCAGAGATCTTTATGATGTTAAAATCCTCGTTTCCCCTGACAAGGTCTTCCCATACAATGGATGCGTCTGCCTGCCCCAGCGAGATGTAGGTGACTAGTTCGTTCACGGTTGCACCTCTGGCAACCACATTCTCTTCAACCTGTTCATAAATCCCCTTGTTTGTCAGCATTGTCTCGCATAGTATGCCAATTGCAGCAGTCCGGGAGTCTCCTAGTATGATATCGACATCATCGTTTGCAAGGTCTTCAAGGTCATTGATGTTTGCAGGGTTATCCGGTGGTGTGATGATCACGGGTACATGGTATGCTACCTTGCTGGAATTTCCTATCAGCCCCTTTTCGGAAGCGACCTCAAAGTAATAGGTTGCACCTGGCATGTAAACATCCCCTTCTACTGTAAGTTCCATCTGTGTCAGGAGCGTGTTCGCGCCTGCATAGTTGTACTGGACAGGAATTCTATATTCCTCTTCGAACATGGTGCCTATCTCGTCCATGGGCCTGCGCATTCCTGCACTGCAGTAGACCTGGAGTGTCTGATGTCCTTCCTCCTGATTGCTAAATGCTGCAGTATTGCCTGCTATACTCTCATTGTTCCGGTTATTTTCTCCGGAGTCAGCGATACAACCCGGGAACAATGAGCAACAAAGAATAATAATCAGGATCTTGAATATTTTGTTGACCATTATAGTCCTCTCCGCAAAAACAATTTGCTGAATATGCCATGCCCTTCCGGGCACAGCACATCTCAAAGTAGCAATGTTTGGAGCGTTATGTTCTGGTAAACATAACGATACTTTCTAGGTTTTTTCGATATAAGTAGTTTTCTATGGTCAGAAAAAAGCAGAGGTATGGGTGAAAACAAAAAATCAGAAATATTCACTCATTCAAGCCTTTCGCCGCAGTTTATGCAGAACTTCTCTCCGGCCTTCGTTTCATACCCGCAGCCGGGACACCTGTTCTTACCGTTGCCTATATTGGATCGCTGGATCACGCTGTCGTTGATGTTGGTGGTGCTGATATTGTAATGTGTTACCTGACCGTCGACAAAGGGCCTGACATCCACGCGTTTCTCTATCTCCTCACGTATCTTGTGGTAGAATCCGGTGAGAGCTTCCTCCTTTTCAGCCCATGCCTTTATCATCAGGCGTGATCTGCGCTTGCCAACCACTTCCAC
>JAFGCK010000103.1 GCA_016932675.1 Methanosarcinaceae archaeon
CAACTCTTTGAAAGGGTACAACTTCCATTTCCAGAGAACAAAATACAGCTATTCTCTGATGGAAATGACGACTATAAATATGTCATACCAAAGTACTATGCGGACACTTGTATCGATTATGGACAACTTGTTAAAATCAGGTCAAAAGGAAAGGTAATTGACAAGATCAAGAGACCAATATATGGAAATCCAGATCTCATGGAAATCGAGACTACAAATATTGAGAACTTTAATGGCATTATGAGGGAACGTATCGGGAGACTTGTGCGAAAATCAAAATGCTATTCAAAAAAGAGATCAAGGCTTGAAAGTGCAATTGAGTTTTTCCAGTTTCATTGGAATTTCATGCATATTCTAAAACACAAAAAGAGTCCAAGCATGATTGAGAAGTTGTCTGAACATCTATGGAGTTGGAATGATTTTTTATTATTTCATTTAGCTGTTTAAACTAGGACAATACCACGTTTTCCCGCTGCCAATTGAATTCGATCGGAGTGCCAGAAACCAAATCTATATACTTAAATACCAGAAACGTAATTCAGGTGTTCGAGAGGTGTGTGATACCTGTTCTAAAACCAACCACCCAACCCCCACAATCACACGCCTCATTGCATTCTTTTTGATCAAATCTTAATGTCTGGATACGGCATGGAACAAGGTTCGAACACGGAGCTTGCATAAAATAGAGGCAAGCCCAGTAGAGCAGTGTACAATGATGTGCATGCTCAACAGTTTTTACTGGTACTGGTTGCTATTCTCTTTAGTATTCCTTGCTTCAGAAAAGTATGTTCCGATTGTTAAATGGTCAGGATGCTCCCTGCTTTCAATCTTTTGAAATGCAATTCATGGGAGGATGCCTTCAAACTGCGAACCTGATCATGAATGTGATTCGCTGTGGTATATCACTACTTTACCCACGATACCTCAATTGTTATAAAAAAGTCAACTTCAATTTAGATGTAATTGTCCGGTGAACGCAAATTTTAAAAAATAATCCGGTTACAGATAAAACTATAGCATAGGTGGCCTGGCCTTTATCTGGTGCAGTTCGACATTAAGCTCGAATATCTTTGAACATATGCTCATCTGTTTAAGTTCTGAAAGTGTCGTTTCAAGCTTTGCGGCCGTTTCCAGGAGTTCATCTTCAAGGCCCTTGATATAGTCGGCCTGTTGCTCGACCCTTGCATCAAGTTTTTTGATTTCGAGATCCAGCTTGTGGATAGTGACATGTTTGCCTATCTCATCCTCGGTCTTCTGCTCGAGTTTCTGTAATTCGGCCTTACGTGCTTCAAGTTCTTTTTCCCGGCTGTTCACCAGTCCGTCCTGATGTTCCACATACTTGCGCTTGCGCTCTATCTTCTCGCTCTCTACTTCAATATCCAGTTCCTGTGAGATGAGTTCTGCTTTCTGGGCAGCGATCTCGCCTTTCTTTTTCGCAATCCTTTCTTGTGTCTGTCTCAGGCGCTTTTCTTTTTTGCGGATGCTTAGTTCCTCTTCGAGATGCTGACGCTGGATCCTGTAATTGTCGCATTTGCGTCTGTTGAGGGAATCCATGTCCAGATTGTACCGGTCAACCCTTGAATGGAGTTCCTTTTCCTTTTCAGAGAGATCTTTCCTCTTTTTCTCATACTCATTCTTGGCCAGCTTGAGTTCATCATTCTTGATAACAAGTTCTTCGTACTCGATGGAGATCAGCTTTTTTGCCTCACGGATCCTCTCATATTCCTCGATGAGCAGGGATTCCTCTTTCTTGATCTCCTCTTTTCCAATAGCGATCTCTGCCCGCTTTTTCTCTACCTCATCAAGCTGACGGAAATAGGTATTCTTTATATCCTCAAGGGCCTGAAGTTGATTCTGATAATAGAGCTGTTCACTCATATTGACATCGCCACTCTTTACTTGATCTTTCCATGATGAAATCCTTGAACTGTGCGTTCATAATGAGGTCGGCCAAAGATCCGGTCTGTCCGGTAAACTGTTCATCTTTAAGGCCAATGTTTTTATGTATATGTATAAGAGATTCATGTCCATAAAAAGGAGAGTCGATGTACCTATATTGTATCCAGGAATTCACAGCACACCTTCAAAATAATGACCTTCCGTTGAACTCTCATCCTTCCTTAAAGGTATTTTCGACTTCCTGCCATCGATTGCACCCCTGTAATCCCTGACACACTCTTCTATATAATTCCGATTGTTCATTGAAAGGTCAAGGAGTAATACATCAACTCCATTTTCCTGCAGTATCTGCACATGCTCAAGCATATTGAATACCTTTGAATGATAGATGAGAGTGCGCCTTCCCTGACGTCTTACAGGGAAACTCTCCCCCCTGCGGTCGATCAGATCAACCCTGCTGTTTCTTTTCAGCATTCCCCTGTCTGCAAGTGGTTTCAGTAGATCGTTCTCCGTGATGAGCAATAGCTCCCGGCCATGTACTAGGAGTTCAAGCTGGCATTTCTCCTGAGCATGGACAAGGGCATCGGAAACATCTTTTATTTCATCCAGGTTCAGCTCACTTGACATAGTCACACGGGATGCACCTGCCCTTGAATAAAAACCTGCCGTTAGCGAATTGAAAATGTTGAGCTCTCTCTGGGCTGTAAAGTTCATGTCCATAAGAGAGGCAGCCCGGACAGTGCCGGAGTTTGAACATGCGACAGTAAATCCTGCATCATGGACATCTTCCATCATCTGTTTAACGGCTTCAAGTTCATGGTCAAAGGTCACCTGTGGAGTGATGAACACAAATTCTGTTCCCTTTTCCTTCAGCTGGAGTAATTCCTCCTTCTTATCATGTTCCATCAGCCGGCCAAAGGATCCGATAGGCAGGTATATGATATCCGCACCGGCTTTTGCCGCAATGGCGATTGCTTCGGGATCACTGAGCTCAACACTTAAAAGCATCCTTTTTTCCGGGCTGGCTGCCTTGCCGCCGATACCCGGGTCCTGCTTTTCCATATTTGGCTTTTTCAGTTCCCTCTTATAGAGCTTACGCACCTTATCCTCAAGCAGTGACACGGCTTCACGTCTTGCAGCCGTGATGACCCCCAGGGGTATGAATATGTTCTCGTCTGCTTCTATTGTTAATGAACCAGTGTAGTAGGGAGTGTCTCCAAGCTTTCCTACCGCTTCTGCTATCTTCTCTGCGGCCGTAGGGGAGCTTTTTGCCTCCTGGACAACATATTCGTCTGTAAAGCTTGCAGATGCCCTGCTTTCACTGACATCCAGCCTGAACCGGCCCCCAGCCCTGGCTGTGACCACGATGTCCAGAGGCAGTTTTCGCAGGTACTTCTTCCTGAGAGAATCTATTAGCTGGTCATCCGTTGAGAGGAAGACCTCATCCCCGGGCCTTACGGCCTTCCCGGTCTTTGGACTTATATACAATACTACCTCATCGCCCTTTGAAGCCCTCTGGACCTTCTCACCATTGAGAAGAATGGCATCGACCCTGCTCCCCAGCATCTTCATACGGGTAAGGATGGAGATGCCGTCCCTGCTGCCTATATCCTGCTGCAGTTTGAGATGAAGGCCAGCATGGTGTTTCGACTGCGATATTTCCCGGACACGGCCAAGGAACAGTCCATAGCTTGAACTGTATTTCCGGTGTGTTACATCACTTTCACCAAGGACAAAACCCTTTGTGAAGCCGCGGTAAAAGAGTTTGGCAAGTTCGGTTTCGTGTGCATCGATCTCTTCAGGACCCAGGTTGCTACCTGTCCTGCATATCCTCTCAACAGCTTTTTTATAGATCATGGAACTTGCTGTCACGTACTCCGGGCGTTTCATCCTTCCTTCTATCTTCAGGCTCCTTACACCGGTTTTGACGATGCGGTCAAGTTCTGAGAGGGTACACAGTTCGGCGCAGTTGAGGGGATATTCACCGATAAGCTTTTTGCTGATCTCCTCACCGTCGACCATTATCCGATAAGGCCTGCGGCAGGGCTGGGTACATGCTCCTCTGTTAGCGCTGCGGTTGCTAAGGAAACTGCTGAAGAGACACCTGCCCGAATATGAGTAACACAGGGCCCCATGGGCGAACAGCTCAATATCAATGTTGCTTTTGTCTACTATGTCTTTGACCTGCCCAAAGCTCAGCTCCCTTGAAAGTATGACCCTTGAAGCTCCGGCCAATTCAACTAGATCGACACCAGCACTGTTGTGGACCGTCATCTGCGTACTTGCATGCAGGGGAAGTTCGGGGTATATGCTGCTCAACAGCTTCATCAGGCCGATATCTTCCATTATCAGGGCATCGACACCACAGGAATAGGCCCTGTCTATTATGTCAAGCACTTCCTGTAATTCCTTCTGCTTGACCGGAATGTTCAGTGCCAGGAAGACCCTGACATTTCGCGAGTGTGCGAGGTCTATGGCCTGTTCGAGTTCCTCGAGACTGAAATTTGCAGCCCCCTGTCTTGCATTGAAGTCTGCAACTCCAAGATAGACAGCATCTGCTCCTCCTTTCAGCGCACCCCACAAAGCTTCCATATCGCCTGCAGGTGCAAGTATCTCAGGTTGTTTGCGGACAGCATGATAACTTTCATGATGCATTTTATGACTCTCAAGAGATGCTGTTTCAGGCTTTGATCGCAGTATTTAACTTATGGCCATATTGTTTAAATCCATTGCCCGATTCCTGCAGGCCTCAAATAAGCATATATAAGTGATCAGGTAAAAAGCATATATAAGTGATCAGGTAAAAGGAGTTTGTATGAAAATCACTGAAACTGAATTACGATTGTTTTGTTTGCTACTCTTTTCACTTTCATATCTGGTCATTATCAACCTATACCTCTGGTATACAGACTCAGGTATGTTGATATTTGCACCTGGGACCCTGTTATCTGGTCTGGTTGGCTACCTGGCCGGAGGGCACCTGTATGCGCGCTATTTCAGTTCTTGAATATAGAATGGTGTGTAGCACGGAATATTGAAAAGCATTGTTTTTATCAAAATTTGTATTACCTATAAAGGTAACTATTGTCAGGCAATCCGTATAATTTATATATTGTTAGTATTAATAGCTGTCATAAAAAACAACAATAAACAAGTAAATTTAATCACAGACGTTTATAATGTCTGTAACAAATGATGTTATTTGATATATTTATACAAATATACTTGACAGAAAGTATGCAGAACCTTTATATACACCCATATTAATATCACATTTAATTTATAATAAGAGATGTTGAAAAATGTCAAATTCAAAATTAACCGGTCAGGACATCATTGAAATGGCTAAACACTCTATCATAACCCTTGACGACAGGGAAGCTGAAGACGCTGCAAATGAAGCACTGGCTGCCGGCCTGGATCCTGTTGACTTTATTGAGAAGGGATTTGTTGAAGGAATGAGAGAGGTCGGGGATCGTTTTGAAGAAGGTAAAGTTTCTCTTGTGCAGATATTTGCCGCCTCCAGGATAATGGAGGCAGGCATGAACGTCCTTAAGCCCAAACTAAGCAAAAAGGATAAGGGGTTCTGCTTCTTCGGAAATATAGCCATGAGTGCCTGAAACAGACATTTGCTCTTAAATAAAGCTTTCAACTTGACCCATCCTCAGAATCTGTGATGATAATGGCTGATGAAGCATATCTGCGCTGCGGAATACCTGATGACCCGTTAAAGCTCCCTGATAAAGGCGTTGACATTTATCCTGATGATGAAGGCCTCTTTATACTCAAAGAGACTATAATGATGAGCAAATTCGACAAAAAGGCATACATTTCCTGTAACTTAAGGTGCAGCACTCCGGATCTGCGGCCAGGATAATCTGTTGAGATTCAAATCACCAATTATTTAAGCGAACACCTGGTATTTTTGTACATGAGCTGGTATGTCCTGGATGCTGTCGACGGAGCCTTCGAACGGACACGGAAATGCCTGTTTGATCCTTTCGATTTCTGGAAATGGGTAAAACTCATCATTATTGGAGTGCTTATTGGAGGTGGAGCAAACTTCAATGGCGGAAGTGGAAACCTCAACACATTCGATGGGTCGGATGTATCTGCCTTCAAAGACATGCCGACAGGTCATAGCGATCTTTTACATAGCATATCCGATAATATTGCAGCTGATGCATTGGGATATCTGATAGCAGCCATACTGCTCATACTTCTGCTCGTGCTCATCCTGTCATACATTTCCAGCCTGATGGAATATGTTCTGGTGGAGTCTCTTGTAAGTAACGATGTAAGGTTCCGGGAATACTCCCGCAGGTTCCTTGGAAAGGGATTCGGCCTCTTCCTTTTGCGTTTAATGATCTCGGTAATATACCTTGTCATTATCGCAACCATAACATTGCCCTTTATTCTTTACATAATCAGGCAGCCGGAAGAAGCTGTAGTAAATTCAATAATTGCAATGCTGGTATACTTTTTATTCATTTTTATCTTTGCTGGCCTGATACTTGCGGTGGTCGGGGCTATCATCAATTCTTTTGTGAACCTTGCCATTCCTGTGAGCCTTTACACAGGGTCCGATATCTTCAGGGCAGTTTCAATGGTGCTGAAAAAGTTCAGGCAGGACTGGGAGCAGATGATAGTCTACTGGGCAGGAAGGACCATCCTTAGTATTGCGGTGACTATTGCAGTGATCATTGGAGTTGTCATAGTTCTGGCAATAGCTGCACTGATGCTTCTGGCAATTGACGGTTTGCTGTACTTTACGCTCTCAGCACTCCTTTCAGGATCAGAGTCAGCTGTCTGGATGATATTGATACCTTTGGTCCTCGTCCAGATATTCCTGTTGATGCTGATCATCGGATTTGTTACGATGCCTGCCCGTGTCTTTGTGAAGTACCATATGCTTACATTCCTGCAGATGTGGTATCCGCAACTGGAGATACCGATGTTCGACAGGCTACAGCTACACGGAGACCACTTTTGAAGACATGGCAAAACACATAGATGGGAATATGAATAAGATAATCCTTGCTTCAGCGTCCCCAAGAAGGAAACAATTACTGGGGCAACTCATAGGAGACGTTTTTCAGGTATTCTCCAGTTCTTATTCAGAAGAAACATCCGAAGGGATATCCCCGGAAGAGCTTGTTATAGACCACTCCATTGGAAAGGCCAGGGACGTATCCAGACATTTCAAAGAAGGTGTCATCATCTCTGCTGACACTGTCATTGTTTGCAATGATGAGATAATGGGAAAGCCACAAAATGCAAGCATAGCAAGAGAGATGCTGCACAAGATCAGCGGAAAACAGATAAGTGTCATCACTGGTGTAACTGTGCTGGATATCAGGAAAAACAGGGAATTGAGCCAATGTGAGACCACCAGGTTGAGAATCAGGGAACTTTCGGACAGAGAGATCGAATCCTACATCAGATCTGGTGAATATTCAGGAAAGGCAGGTGCTTTTGCGATCCAGGGGAAAGGTGCACATTTTGTGGTACAGATAGAAGGCGATATATCCAATGCAATGGGGCTTCCGGTATCAATATTACAAAAAATGCTTGCAGGATTTATAAACGGTTGATGTGTGCATGACTAAAAAGAAGATTACACTGTGATCCGAGGATAATCTCAGAGAATCCTTATATTTTCTGAATTATGTTCCCGAATTCTTATGTAGTTACAAACCCAATAGTAAAATGGGGATACGGGGGTATAGAATGTGGAACAGATCCCGGGGGCAGATGCGGCTTATCGTAAGATATACCCATCTTGCAGAAATGTAAGCATCAAAGATTTCTTACATGATATCAGATACATTCTTATATTCTACATAATGGGCGATATTTTGACGACGGTATTTGCCCTTGAGACAGGAAGCGGATACGAGGCAAATTTCATAATTTCAGGCATTCTCGGAGATTACGGGATGCATAGTGTTGTATTGCTTAAGATGTTCTTCCTTTCGTTTTGTTTTCTGGATTATATCTTCCTTAGGACCAGAGGTTTTCCTGGCATATGGGACCTCACAAGGTACTCAATATCAATTTTTGGATTTTTAGTGGTCATAAACAATCTGCTTGTCATCAATGGAGCAGGAAGTCCTTTATATGCATTTTTATGTGGTCTGTGAGGAACACCGGGATGCCGGTGGAGAGGGAGGGATAAAGGAACCAACGTGGATAGTTCCAGGAATGAGGAATTCTGCATATATTGTTATCAGGGAGGAGGATTCAAGGAAAATGGATATCATCGTCAATGAGATGATCGATAAATGCTCCTATATAACGGCCGATATGAACATTATGGTATACTGGGAAGCAAAAAAAAGATGAACAGCAATTTAATTCCGCATCTGAGGAGATGGGAAAAGTAAAACACCTCATTTCTTTGTACCAAAAACACCTTTAAGTATTAAATAACATTTTGAAACATGCCCGACAGATCTCACCTACGCGATCCCCTTTCTCTAATACACCCCCGCTCTCTGAAGTACCTCAACCATCATCTTCATGAACTTGTCAGGGGCAGGCTCTGGTTGAAGATCCTTATCGGGATGTTCCTGGGAATTATCACCGGGCTGATACTCGGGCCTTCAACCGGTATAATGTCCAGGGACATTTCATATGTGATCGGCGAGTGGCTGGCCCTTCCTGGTTATATTTTCCTGGCCTTGCTGCAGATGATCGTCGTACCCCTGGTATTCGCCTCCATCATTCGGGGCATAGCTGCAGGCGAGGACATGGAACAGCTCAAAAGGGTGGGTCTGCGAACGGTGGGATATTTCCTTGCGACCACAGCACTTGCAATACTGATCGGACTGGGTCTGGCGATGATGATAGACCCTGGTACCTATATCAGCAGCGAGATGGTCCAGCAGACCATGGGTGAGGAAACGGTCCGGGTGACAGAGGACGAATTCAACACTCCAGATATAGCAGAACTTCCGGGCATGATCACAACCATCCTGCCCACAAATCCCCTGGGAGCGCTTGTCACAGGACAGATGCTCCAGATCGTAATATTCTCGATCATAATAGGCGTGGCCCTGATCTCCATGGCACCATCACAGTCAAAACCACTCCTTGAACTCATGGGTTCGCTTCAGGAAGTGAGCATGATCGTTGTCCACTGGAGCATGCTGCTTGCACCGCTCGCTGTTTTCGGGCTGATCTGCAAGTTCACGATAAACCTTGGAATGGACGCACTCCTGGGAATGCTGGTCTACGTGGGCACGGTGCTGCTTGGACTTCTCATCCTGCTTATGTTTTATCTCCTGGTCGTCCTCGTTGTGGCGCGAAGATCTCCCATTGGATTCCTGCGATCCATCGGGGATGTCCTGCTGCTCGCATTCTCCACCTCAAGCTCTGCCGCTGTCATGCCCCTCTCTATTAAGACAGCTGAAGAGGAACTTGACGTCAGGCCGTCCATCTCACAGTTCGTTGTTCCGCTTGGAGCTACGATAAACATGAACGGCACAGCCCTCTACCAGAGCATAGCTGCGGTATTCCTGGCACAGGTCTTCGGGGTTGAACTCGGATTTGGGGCATTGCTCCTGCTGATGGTGACCGTTGTCGGAGCATCCATAGGGACCCCTTCCACCCCGGGAGTGGGTATTGTCATCCTTGCAATGATACTGAGCACCGTGGGCGTGCCGACGGCAGGAATAGCACTTATCATCGGAGTGGACAGGATACTTGACATGTGCCGTACAGCGGTCAATGTAACCGGGGATATCGTCGCCTGTGTGGTAATGGACAGATGGGTCGGTAGTAGCAGAACACTTGTTGAGGAGAACGCTGAGATCGAGATGCAAGAGATCCAGAGGATGGCACTCGGGGAAGATGTTATCGTAAATCATACAGAAAAGCAGGCCTGATGTTCCAGAAAGTATCTGCTCAATGCTGATCAGGGACTGATTTCAGCAAACACTTATAATACACAACCATCCTTCTTACTTCACATTCATCAAAACAACAGACCGAGATGTAAAAATGATCAGCATAGCTCTTCCCAAAGGCAGTTTAGAGGAACAGACCTTCCTTTTGTTCAAGCAGGCGGACCTGGAGATAAAAA
>JAFGCK010000011.1 GCA_016932675.1 Methanosarcinaceae archaeon
CTTATTCGTTCATTTCTTAGAATGTCGTTTATTCCTAATGAATGTCCTCTTACAGCTCTTTGCATTGTTGCTGCAAAACCCTTTGCAGCTGCTCCAAAGTATCCTTTGTCACGGTAGACTACTTCACCCACTTCAGATAGATCTACCTGTGAATCATGTACTGATGCAGTTGTTGTTTCAAATCTTCTGATCAGTTCATATTCCTTATCAATAATTGTATGAAGCTTGTACCCGAAGTGAGATTTGCCACCTTTTTTTGCCCATGTTCCATCTTTGCTTCTTGTTGTTTTAGCATCTTCCCCTCTGGGTTCATCAGCCTTAGCATGTCCAGGATTGGAGTGGATGAATGTGGCATCCTGGATCATCCCTTTTTTAATCTCCAAACCAAGAGCATTAAGCTGTTTTTGCATCTCATTCCATATTTCTTTCTCTTTTCCATTATCGCTAATTCTCTTTCTAAATGACCAGACAGTTGTACTGTCTGGAACATATTCTGGGAACCCCAGAAATTTCCTGAAAGAAATCCTGTCAATACACTGTCTTTCAAGTTCAGCATCAGAAAGACCATGCCACTGTTGTAGAACAAGCATTTTAAACATCACAATAACATCAGCTTCAGGCCTACCGCCTGAAACTGTTCTGTTCTTGTACATTGATTCCAGGATTGGACGAAATGGTTTCCAATCAATAAGTGATTCTATTTCTGCAAGCTTGTCTCCAACAGATTGAAGGCGTTTGTGTTCTTCATTAAGAGCAAAATCAGTTAAATCATCCATGATAGTTAATTTATTTGCCTATTGTTTATATTTTAGTGTAATGTTGACTGGGTTTATCGAAATCCTCTATATTCTATAATTCATCCGATAGAAGTCGTTAAATAATATATCCACCTATTTAAATCTCATAGCCAATAAAGTTTTTATTAAGCTATCTACAGAGCCGTTTTTTCTATTTTGCAATATGAACAGGTATTGCAAATGATGTGGATTATTCTCTACAAGAACGAAGAGAGTTTCAAAGTATTTATGATAGATATGTACGAAGAATGTCTGAAAAGGTATAAAAATGTGTGAATAAGCGGCTACCTCCATTGAAGCAGTTACGTGGAGGTGTAGGTCAATGGATCAACATGGAGCCATTGATAGTGACCCCGCAAAATATGGGAGCAACTCTACTTTTTTATTTGCTTTAGATGAAAATATCGAAAAGCTGTATATCATTCGTAGATACTATGTGAGACACTTATATCCCCTGAGTTAAAGGCTCAGGGGTTTTACGCTTCCTTTATAAAAACTTAGAACTCTAAAGAGTACTGTTCTCTATCCGGAAATCTCCTTCAATTTCAATGGATTCTTCCGTATCTGCAAAGGTCACTTCTTTTACGATCCTGTACTGTCCCATTTTAACCTCGCCGATGAAGGCTTTCTCAGGAGTGAAAACCTGTTCAAGGGACTGTCCCGGCTCAAGGATGAGCAGTTCCATGGTCCACGCGAGATCAAGTTCTACGTTCTCCCATTCACCTACATCCTTATTGTAGTGGTCAATGCTGAAAGGCCGGCCAACATTCAGTTCAGTATCGCCTGTGTTGCGGACTTCAAATTCAATAACGTCGGTACTTTCATATATTTCCTGTGGGAGGACGATAGTGACCTCGGAGCTCATTCCTTCTTCATCCACATCTCCGGTTTCTTCGTCTAAGCATCCTGAAAACAATATAACTGATGATATAAGTACAATGGATACAAGCATTAGCATCCATTTCTTCGTACTTATTTTCCAAAGTGATTTACTGTCATTCATATTGATACTTCCAGTTGTCATTATACACCTAATCTAATAAATCATTCTTTGTCATAGTATAGTATTGGAAGTTTTGGACTATAAACTTTTGATGGATAATCCTTATGTGTTCCTCAATTACTGTGTTATAATCCTCACCCATGTGGTCGATGAAGCGTAAGGCATCTCTGGTGCCCTTTTTTATCTGAATAGTCGTGGTTTCACTCATACTTCCCCTATAGCCACTATAGTGATTATAGCTTTCCAACCACTCCGGCAGTACCACATTGTTGATCAACGAGAGCGGATTTGAGTTGAGCACACCGAGTACTTCCTATACGGCCAGGTGAGTCCGGTGGTGGAAAAGTATGGATTTACCGGGTGGGCACTATGTTGAAACTGGACTAGACATTGATTTGTGATATTTTTTACGGAATTGATTGCAAAGTTCTATTCAGATGAGTGATTGGACATATCAATTATTGACTGAGTAATAACATCCAGTCAATACTCAGAATCTTTTTTTACTGACTTTTTAAATCACATCCCACATTGATTCTGAGATATTTTAGAAGAATAGAAGGATAAGGACCTGGTCACAGCGTAAGGCCATTAAGGAAGAACAAAACCGGCGAAAATGGACATTTGTCGGAATCTGCTGATGACTTTGAAATTTTATCTACAACATCTGGATAATAAAAGACATAATTTTAAACCGAAAAGTCTTTAACTTAATAATATAAATGGTTGTGTGAGGTGTGCACAAATCCAACAATACCACATCAGATTATCTCCTCTTTTCCAAAAGCACACCTCGTACCTCCATACACTTACCTCGAATTGTTCCATACCTTATTAGCCTTTTCATATGTTAGGGATAGAGGATATCTAATTCGAATTTAAGTTTAAAAGCCTGTTCTTTTTTCATTAAAGCCGGTAATCTTCCAGATCTCTTTCAGGACACAGATCTACACCGATTAACACAGATTAATAATAATAACACCAGAAGCTAAAACCGGCAAACTGCAAAATCCGCGTAAATCCTGTGTTAATCCGTGTCTGAAATATTTCTGAATTGATTTTCCCAAAACACAGATCAATGCGGATCCACATCGGTTTCAAGTATGATCAAATGCTGTCTTATTGAAAAAGGAGTTTTAGGAGCTAATTAGACGTCCTCAGGGATATGTATATGTTTTATATAATAGATTAATATATATGGTTGTGAGGTGTGATTCCAATGTTATTCAAAAATACCACCAGACAACCACTACAAACATACATGACTCACTCCAGAAAGTTACACACCTCATTGCATTCTCCCTGGAATTAAAGGCTGGGGGTTTGGATGAAGGTATGGAACATTGTTTAAATACAGAGCTTACATGACATATTGCATACAGTAAAACCAGCAAGGTAGGATGCAATGATGTGTATGTTCAACAGTCCTTAATGAATTCCAGACCTGCGATGCGGAACAAAGACAGTCGCCCCCTTATATATATTCGGTGGTAAGTAATAATCGAGGGAATTTATTGTTTTTAAATTATTATTTGAAATAGATAAGAAGTGAGTTTTCTACAGAGCCTGAAGTTCCCAAATTCTTAAATACAGAAAATACTCTCTGGAATCCTTATAATATGCCATCGGGGTCCGGGCGTGAAGCACGAAAGATACAATATGCTTGCAAACGAGAACATTAAAAAGCTCATCTTCAGGCTCTCCACCCCTGCTATTGCTGGCTTGCTCGTCCAGGCATTCTACAACCTTGTGGACACCATATTTGTGGAGAGGGGACTGGGAGCCGATAGCTCCCTGGGGGATCGCGGGATCTCCGTCGCATTCCCCATACAGATGCTCATGATGGCAATAGCCATGGGAATTGGTATTGGAGGAGCATCCATGATCTCAAGGGCTCTGGGAATGGATGACCCCGGAAAGGCCGAAAGGACCCTGGCCAATATAGTCACGCTGGTTATCGCAGCAAGCCTGGCCTTCACAGTGCTCGGGCTGCTGTCCATTGATCCGGTGCTGAGGGTTTTCGGTGCCTCGGAGAGCGTGCTCCCCTTTGCCAGGGAATATACACAGTACATCCTTATGGGACTTCAATCCATCTATGACATCCTTCTTGTGGCATACTTTGCCAGGGAATATACACAGTACATCCTTATGTGAACAATATTCTTTGTGTTCCCGGCTGCGATGAGTAATGCCATAAGGGCAGAGGGGCATTCCAGGTTCGCAATGGTCATCATGCTGCTATCAAGTGTTGTGAACATAATACTCGACCCCATATTCATATTCGAGCTCAACATGGGTATTATGGGAGCCGCGGTCGCAACGGTCATATCCCAGGCCATCGGCTCTGTAATGGTCATCTACTACTATGCGGGCAGCATGTACATGCCCCTTTCATGATCGGGTATATGGCACCAGACATTGCCCTGTAACCTGGGATCACAGGCATAGGGAGTCGGAATTCATGTTCAATTCGGTGGAAAACCTGCTCTTTATCTTCCTGAACCAGAGACTCCTGATATACGGAAAAGACACGGCGATCGCGGTGTTTGGCATCATAACCAAGGTGTTCATGCTTACCTTGATACCCATAATAGGATCAGGCACGGGATACAACCAATATTCGGTTTCAATTACGATGCAAATAATTTCGAGAGGGTCAGGAAAACCGCCTTCTTTCAAATTAGATCGCATCTGGCATGTGTGTGCTGAGCGTCATCATCGTCTTCCTGGTCCCCGAGCAGATATTCAGGGTCTTCAACGGTGATGCCGGGCTGATAGAGATAGGAGTGCCGGCCGTAGAGATCAGTTTTCTCATGATGTCATTTTTCGGGATCCAGGTAGTGGCCACCGCCCTGCTCCAGTTCCCGGGAAGATCGAAACGATCACTGATGATCACACTCCCAAGGCAGGTTTTCTTCCTGCCGCCCCCACGATGATACTGCCTGAGTTTTTCGGCCTGACGGGCTATATGGCGCTATATGGCTATATTCCCGATATCCGATCTACCTGGTCCGCCGTAGCGGTGATCCTGATGAAAAAGGAAGTTGGCAGGCTCCATATCGTAAAAAGGCAGGGACTATAGAAGTCCCCGGGACTTTCGCCTGCAGGAAATTTAAATCATGATCCAACTCCCTTCCAGATCATCTGCAATCCGGTGTTTGCGACTAAATGTTGCACATTTTTTAAAATGAATAACTATTTATATGTTTACTCCTTTTACCGAAGCAAGGTGTGTGAGATCCTATTATAATACCACCCGACCAACCACCACCACTCCTTAGATCACACACCTTCTTCTAATATTCCTTGAATATGTTTTTGATACAGTTGGCATCCTTGCAGCTCTGCCAGATCGATCATATATAGAAACTGTACAGCAACAGGCAATCATGATGCATGTGTAAAAAATGCACATATGTTGCGAGCTGATAAGAGCGGAGTCAAGGCACATAGAAAAATGAATGTCGGATACCTGTCCTTGATACAGACTGTGCAAGACGATGATCGAACACCAGTTCACATGCCCCTGATAGTTGCAGCGCCTGTGTCATAAGGCTTTTCCGGATGGGCTAGAATACAACCATCCATCCGGTCCTTATATCTTCCTTATCATAATTCACCTCATCCATCAGGACGCCCATCTCATCAAAAAGACTGATGCTGCCACCTTTATTATACAACTGGGCCCCTTTTCCAGACAGGTGGACCTTTGCCCCAGCACCGGCCCTGATCCTTCCTTTAAGAAGGGAAGTCCTGCTATTCCTGTCCACTATTGTCCAGTCATCAACACTGATATCTATGGGGGATGCGTTGAACAAAGTGATGGATTCCAGGCCGGGATCATCGCCTGCTGGGTCGACAAGGGCAGCAACGATCCTTACAGTGCCTGCAGATATAACACACCGTTCAGGCACCAGAAGATCAGTATCTGCAGCTTCCCCTGCCACATCTTCAATGCAGTGGCCTGTCACCGCGTTGGTCACAAAGCACTGGGACTGGAAAGCAAGGAACAGGGCAACCCACCGGTCATCCTGCAGCAAATGGATAAGCAGGCCTCCGTCATGATAGGGTGCATCGGAATCTTTCCATTTCCTGGAATTGCCCTGGTTCATGTGAACATCATGAATACCGCTTCCAGGCCTGAAACCAAAACAGCTGTCCTGCAAATAACTTTCAGGCCCCCACCTTTTTCCAAAGGCATACACGGTACCACCCGACCTGATAGCCTCCTGAAAATAGTCCCTGATCAGTTCGTTCAGGTCGTTGTCAGAACCGGGAATGTTATGGTTGAGAGTCTTCATGGCTGAGAGGTCAAAAAGGTTTCCGCGGACATAGTCCAGTGAAATCTCCCTGTGGCCCTCAAGGGGATGAAAACCCATATCCAGGCTCATAAGCCTGGAAGTGATCGGATGGACAAAATCATCGTCTAAAAAGTACAGCAACACCGAAGGTGGCATATTTGATCTGACATTGACGGCGATACGATGCTCCATCTTACCGTCATGCATAAGTATCTGGAAATGAGGGCTTCTGCCCTTCGCGTATCTCCAGTCTTTGGGATTACCCTTCAATACCCCGTAGCTTTCGAGAGACATACAGGAACTTTAGTGATAACCAGAATTAAAAGTTTTCTATTGTTTTCTGGATCGAAGAAAAGGCCATCTGATCAGCTACATAACCTCTTTATTTCCAATCAGGAAGCGTTCGATCATACTTGAGACCGATGTGGATCCGCCTTGATCTGTGTTTTGGGAAGATCAACCCCATAAATATTTCAGACACGGATCAACACGGGATTAACAAGGATCCGGTCTTTTGTTGCTTCTAGCTTCTTGTCTTACTTGAATCTGTGTTAATCGGTGTAAATCCGTGTCTTATGTAAATCAATCCCATAAATATTTCAGACACGGATTAACGCGGGATTAACACGGATTTCCCTTTTGCCGGTTTTAGTTTCTGGTCTTACCATGGATCTGTGTTAACCGGTGTAGATCCGTGTCTTGATGAGGAATCAGAGAGATTGCCAGCTTTAATGAAAAAGAATATGCCTTTAAGCCGAAACTCTGATCAGACAGCCTCAGGAAAAAGCACTTTTTTTCAGGGGCAACTGTCATAACACTGAGTATCCGCTGGAAAAAGGAATAGTAACGGCCTGTAGATCACACTCATAAAAGGCCTTAATGATCTCTTTTTCAGGCCAGCCCCTGCGATAGAACAGGTGAGATCCGCAGCTGCAATCACTGCATCCGAATCCCGGGACATGCCCGCCCCCTATATGCCGGGCCAGCAGGCATTCCAGTCTTAGAGAAGTAAATGCATAGACCACGGATACCAGCTCAAAGGCCGGATGCATCAGGAGGTGGTCAATGTGCCAGTGTGGGCAACAGGCTTCTTTTTTTATTGAAAGGGATATATGACGGCTCAGTCTCTTAAGCCCACCCGGGCCAAGGGCAGAACCCACATATATATGATAACCTGACCTGAGATCCACATTCCCGAACCTTCCCACATTGACACTACAGGCATCGTTGCGGATCATCAGACAGTACACACCTTTTCCTTTTATATCAGGGATGTTTTTGTCCATGTACAGTTCCTGTTAAGAAAACATTAAATCATTTCCTGTCATATGACCGTTGATTATTATGGCAGATAATACACAGGAAGTAAAGGACATAAAAGGATTCAAACCAAGGTCCATAATTTATGCAGAGGAGATGAACAAGGACCTTGCTGAAGGCATCTCTGCATTTTACAGTGCAGTCTGGACTGAGAGGGAGAATGGGCTCTCAATGAAGAACAAACATCTTCTCGTCTTTGCCATCGCATGCTCCGAACTGAAGATCGAGAGTGCTGTCAAGATCCTCGAGAGACTGAAAAAGTTCGGGGCAACTCCTGAAGAGGTGAAGGATGCCATGATGATAGCCGCGTGGACAGGCGGGTTACAGAATTTCACGGACTTCACACCAGCGATCCTCAGGGAAATGGAAAAGCTGGGGTTCTAAGGCCGGATCAGATCAAAACGAACAGAGGAAGCAGGAAACGGATAAAGACGAATATCTGGACCAGTAGAATGAAAGGCAGCCCTATCCTGAAATTGGGGTGTCTTGTCTTGTGACGGAAAAGATACATCCCTGTAATAGAACCGGGACTGCCACCAATGACAGCCCATGTGAAAAGGGTATTTTCCGGGATCCTCTGCTCATGTCTTTTCGCTTTCCTTTTATCTATTCCCATAAGGGAAAATGCTACTGTGTTTACCAGCAGCAGATACAAAAAAAATATAAAGGATGTATTCATAGCCTTTATTTCACCATATATGGTATAAATATTTCCCGGAAACATTCACAACAAACATGATTTCTTTGGGGAACGACTTATGTGCATTATTCACAAACAATAAAGGGTGGTAGATATGAATACAAAATGGCGGATCCTGATAATATTATTAATGCTTACGGGTATATTGCTTAGCGGATGTGCTGACAATGCAGAAGAAGCAGGTCCTGAAGAGGAAACTGAAGAAACACCGGCCTATGATGATGTATCAGAATACGGACCTGTTACAGAAGGAAAAGATTACGGTGTCATCATGGAATACTACGGCATGATGAAGCCCTCTGAAATAGAATTGAACAGAGGCGACACCGTTGCATGGAGAAATGGTAAGCCACAGGGCACCTATGTGCTCATCAGCGATGATGGTCTCTTCGAAGACCAGGAAATGGACCACAACGACATGTATTCTTATACGTTCACCGAAAGCGGCACCTTCAACTTCAGTGTCAGGGATGTCCCCGGCATGACGCTCACGGTCACGGTCCGATAGAATCGTGGCCTGTCCCCATCTGAATTTAAAGTTATCCTTCTAATCCTCTTTTTTGAAATTGAGCGATATAGAGTTAATACAGAACCTCTCCGCCGTAGGTTTCGGTCCGTCATCGAACACATGCCCAAGGTGGCTTCCGCACCGACTGCAAAGCACTTCCGTGCGCTTCATGAGATAACTATTATCCTCCTGCCGGGCCACACGGTCCTCGGAGATCGGTTTTGTGAAGCTTGGCCAGCCTGTGCCTGAATCAAACTTGTCATCCGAACTGAAGAGTTCCTGCCCGCATGCTGCACACAGGTATCGCCCTTTTTCCCTGAGATCATAATACTTCCCGGTAAATGCGGGTTCTGTGCCTTTTTTTCTCAGAACGAGGAATTCGTCCCTTGAAAGGATCTGTTTCCACTCTTCCTCTGACCTTTCGATCTTTTCTGTCATCTTCCAAACTCCGAAATCTTAATTCTCCCCCGTTCAAAAGTGGCTGATATTCAGATAAATAGATATCGAACAGAAATGAGAATTAAATAATTAGATAAATATAAATATTGCTATAGAGAAATTTATCATTGTTGAAAACAATATTTACATGGGTAAGGTCTGGGTCTCCACCCTGTATCAAATACCGGGGGTATAAAATGTCTGAATGGACCGCATATCACGAAGACAACCGGAAGCATGCATTAAAGAGGATCAGGAACATGGCACTTTCCAGGCAATACAAAAAAGAGCTATACCTCTGGATCAATAGTTATCTGGACCCGTTTTACATTTCCGGGTCCATTGCAGAAAGAAAAAAGGATCTTGATGATCCCTTTGACCTGTTGCGTACTGAAGCTGAGAAGGACCTTGAGTTCACGGTGCTCAGGGCCACCAGCAAAGACAGGAGCAACAGCGACGTAATAATGTTTGAAAGCAACCTTTTACTCATGTTCAACCTGATGCTTTCAGATATCAGGGCATCCTGATATGGAACTTAGCTGCTGTGAAACGCAGACCTTTCGTTTTCGCTCATCACCATTGCAAAAGAAAATGCTAAATAACTTTGTTCATCTGATAGCCATCCTGTTTATCGGTAAAGACGGGATGGGATCTTTGCACGAACATAGCAGGTCACTGGCCGATGAAAGCATAGGGAAATTGCTTTCAAACTGTCCTCACCTGCAACAGTGGGCATGGTAGTGCAGGCACTCTATAACCCTGTGGACACGGTCTTCGCGGGACAGGCCCTGGGAGAGGACAGTATACAGGGCACCGGATAACACAGAAATAACAATGCATTTATGGACCTTCATACATATCCACTTTATATGTCACAGATCAAAAGGCCCCTTTTGTTGATGATACTGGATGGATGGGGCTACACAGAGGAAAAAACCGGAAATGCGGTCATGACCGCAAGAACACCGGTACTTGACAGCCTTCTAGAAAAATATCCTTCCTGCTTCCTGGAAGCCTCAGGAAGGGCCGTGGGGCTCCCGGACGGCCAGATGGGAAACTCCGAAGTGGGGCATCTTAACATTGGCGCCGGAAGGATCATCTACCAGGACTATACCAGGATAAACAAAGCAATAGAAGATGGCTCCTTTTTCGAAAATCCTGTCCTGCTCAGGGCCATTGAGAACGTGAAGAGGAATGGTTCATCACTTCACATCATGGGCCTGTTCTCATACGGAGGTGTACACAGCCATATGTACCATATGAGAGCCCTTGTGGAAATGAGTGAAAGGGAAGGTCTCGACAATGTCTATATCCACGCCTTCCTTGACGGCAGGGATGTGCCGCCCAGGGCAGCACTGGAAGATATGAAGGAACAGGAAGAACTCATGAAGGAGACAGGGTTCGGGAAAGTGGCAACGGTGTCCGGCAGATATTATGCAATGGACCGTGACAAACGCTGGGAGCGCACTGAACTGGCATATGATGCGCTCACAACAGGGGAGGGCCTTACCGCAGCAGATGCTGTAACGGCTGTAAAGATGGCTTATGACAGGGGAGAGAACGACGAGTTTGTCAGGCCCACAGTTATCGTGGACGACGAAGGCAAGCCGGCAGCAACCATAAAGGATGACGATTCTGTGATATTCTTCAACTTCAGGCCAGACAGGGCCCGCCAGCTTACATATGCCTTTGTGAACAGGGACTTTGAAGGCTTCGAGAGAAAAGCAAGACCCGATATATTCTATGTTTGTATGACAGAGTACGACGAGGAGCTGGATGTCCCTGTAGCTTTCCCTGCAGAGAGGATAAGCAACACGCTTGGGGAAGTACTGAGCAAAGCAGGTATGAAACAGCTTCGTATCGCTGAAACCGAAAAGTATGCCCACGTTACCTTTTTCTTCAATGGCGGGGAGGAAAGGCAGAACGAAGGTGAAGAAAGATGTCTCATACCGTCCCCGAAGGTCGCCACATACGATCTGAAACCGGAAATGAGCGCATATGAAGTGACAGAGGAACTTATCGATCGCATCAGGTCTGGCAAATACGATGTCATAATACTGAACTTTGCCAATATGGACATGGTGGGCCACACGGGTTTCTTTGATGCTGCTGTCAGAGCAGTTGAAGCTATTGACAGTTGTGTAGGGAAAATAATCGATGCACTCATTGCTGAAGGAGGTGCCGCCTTTATCACCGCGGATCACGGCAATGCGGAGAAAATGATCGATTATAATACAGGAGAGCCACACACCGCACATACATGCAACCCCGTAAGGTGCATTCTCGTGAACGCAGATAGGAATGCCTCCCTGAAACCGGGAAAGCTTGCCGACATAGCGCCCTCCATGCTAGAGATGCTGGGTATAGAAAAGCCGGATGAGATGACAGGCAATTCACTTATTTACAGGAACTAGAACCACTGGTCAAGGGTCTGCTGGCCGCCTCCGGAAGAAGCTTCCAGGCGCTCCAGGGCCTTTGCCACCCTGTCATAGGAAAAATCGTGTTCATTACAAAGAAACTCAATGACATTCTCATTTTCCGGTTTGCCCCATTTCAGTTCATAATCATCCGAGACCGGCGGATCATTAAAGAAATCCTTGATGGACTGAAGATCCTCTACCTCCATTTCTTTTACCTTGAGCACTTTCTCGATGCTGCCGTGTTCCTTTACAAGTTGGAGGGCTTTTTTAGGCCCGATGTTCTCAAGCCCCCTGTTGTAGTCAGTGCCCACGCAGATGGCGATATCAATGAGCTGTTCACGGCTTATCCCAAGTTCTGTAAGTGATTCCTCAAGGTCGATGATTTCGGGTTTGACATCCACGTAGATGTTCTTTCCCGGCAGTTTCCTCTTCCCCGACACCGCCAGGTTCCTCACTACAGAAGGAGCACCGAAGAGCAGGGAATCATAATCCTGAGAACCGATAAGATCGGCATCTTCTTTCCTGACCATATATGCTGCCTGAGCCTCTCCCTCTGAGGGTGCATCCACAAAAGGTATTCCCATTGCAGAAAGCAGTTTCTTTGAGTCGGCGACTATAGCGGCATCTACCCTTGAGGAAGCCTGTGCATATTTATATGCCTCTTCAGCAAGCCCTTTTTCCCTGGCCTCTGCAGACCTGATCCTGGCGTTCTCACGGACCTGAACACGCTTCTCGATTGTCCGGGATTTCATCTCCGGAGGTTTGCCGTCAAAAACAAATACGGGTTTTATTCCCGCTTCCACAAGACTTGTGAGACGGTACAGTATTCCTGAAAGATGGGAGGTGACATTTCCGTTGGAATCCTTCAGGGGAGTGCCGTCCCTCTGGCGGATGATGCTCAGAAACTGATAAAGGGTATTATAGGCATCTATGGCAACCACCCTGGAAGACAATCCTGATAACTCTACGGGCCTCTTTTTCAGGAGGTCGCCTATATCAGTGCCCATTCCATACCGCCCCTATTTAAAGTTGAGAAGGTCTATTCGCTCAGCCTTACATCGATGACCGAGTCATCGTTGGCATCTATCTTTCCCACCCTTAAGATATTCCCCACCCGGTCTATAAGATTTGTCTTCGTAACCTGTACCTGATGAATGTCGTTGTCGTCCCTGTTCTTGTGAACTACAAGAAGTTTTAGATCTGTAAATTCATTTTTTCCCAGTTTTGCCACGATATTCTTTATCAACTGTTCAAACTCGGAATATATGAGAATCTCAGAACATTTTCCAGATTTTTTGATTATTCCTACCGGTTCTAAGTTAATGCGCATCTACGCACCTCTGATCAGAATGGAAAACATTGGATTCTCCTATGTATCCCTTGTTAATATTGTTTTCGGATTGGTGCTAAATACAAAAATACAGGAAAAAGATAGCATTCACCTGTAGCGGGTCCTATCCAGAGAGTTCATTATATCATCAACCCTTCCAAGCACCTCGTTCATCTTGTTGTCAAGGTTGCCCTCGACACTCTGAACATTTATCCTCAAAGAACGTTCCTTTGCCTCGAGCATACTATCTATTTTTCTAAGGCGCATGTCAACCGAAAGGATCATGGCAGCCAGTGAGCCGACCATCACTATAGCAGACAGCACGATCAGAGCATTTGCCGGACTGTAC
>JAFGCK010000104.1 GCA_016932675.1 Methanosarcinaceae archaeon
GTGAGCGGGTTGGGGAGTGGGGGTTAGTGTGGGAGTGGGGTTAAAAACAGACCCGCTCACTTAGCGACTAGACGTTATTATGGTATATAAGCATTGCTATTTGGTTTTTAAAAAAATAAATAAAGAAGAGCCACAATTATGAATCATTTACTATGGATCATTCAGATCGGATAGTTAGACCTGTCGTCTTTGTTAAGTTGAAGGAGTGACATGCGGACGAAAAAACTTATCTTCGATTTGATATTAATACGATCTATAGCTGATCCTATATACCTTAAGTTTGTGAACTATGAAATTAAGAACACGTATATTCCATATAGATAAAAATGACTTCATTGGATCGATCAGTGAAGCTGCCGGGATCATCAAAGAAGGAGGGACCGTCGCCTTTCCAACTGAAACTGTCTATGGCCTCGGGGCTGATGCACTTGATCCTGTTGCCGTCAGGGCCATTTTCGATGCGAAGGGAAGGCCTGCAGATAACCCATTGATAGTACATGTTGCTTCAAAGGAACAATGTGAAGAACTCACAGAGAATATCCCGGAGAAAGCCTATATACTTATGGATAGGTTCTGGCCCGGGCCCCTTACACTGATATTGCAGCGCAGGGAAACTGTTCCGGACATCACGACCGGTGGTCTGGACACTGTAGCCGTGAGAATGCCAGACAACAAGATAGCCCTGGAACTTATCAGGATCTCAGGAAGACCACTTGCAGCCCCCAGCGCAAACCTTTCCGGAAAACCAAGCCCGACAACTGCAGATCATGTGATCGAGGACCTTTGCGGCCGCATCGATGCTATTATAGATGGCGGTGCGGTCAGGGTAGGAATTGAATCCACCGTAATTGACATGACATCTGAAGTACCTGCAATACTCCGGCCAGGAATGATATCCGGGGATGAGATCGAAAGGGAGATCGGTGAGACAGCTACCGGTTATGAGGATATTGTCCATCATGATATCGAAAAGGTCCGTTCACCGGGCATGAAATACGTCCATTACTCGCCTGATGCCACTGTAATCCTGATAGAAGGAAGCAATGAGATGGTTGTCATAAAGCTGCGGGAAATGCTCGATGACTTCAGGTCCCGAGGCGCCAGGGTCGGCCTGCTTCTGACAGACGAGAACAGCGGATATCTGTCAGGTGATGAGCTATTCCTAGTGGGTAGCAAGGAAAGACCAGGGGACCTGGCCTTTAATCTATTCGCAGGATTACGCTATCTTGATAAAAAGAAAGTGGATATTATTCTGGCAGACGGGTCATTCAGTCACAGTGGTGTCGGGACTGCCGTTTTGAACCGGCTGCGCAAAGCTGCCGAGACAATAATCAAAGTATGAAGTGAACTACATGAAACAAGAGAAGATGGAAGCACTCAGGGAGCAGCACAAAAATCTAGCTGTACTCCACAGGAACAGGAAGTTGCTTAAGATCAACCTTATCATATTAAGTATCGGCCTTGCACTTTCCTATCTCGGCAATGAAGAGATAGGAGAACCGGTAATATGGCTTGGCATACTGATCTTCGTTTATACCCTGGTAAGCAATTACATGGCAAGGTCGGCATTGAAAAAACTTTAATGACATGGATCGGGATTTGAGGGGTACATCTGCCATGGACACGGGTCAATGCAAGCAACAACAGCTTGAATATGGTCGAATGCTGCCTGATCAGAAAAAGAGGATCTTCTCACCAGACGTTTTCCATTGATCGGACTTTCATACGAGGCAGGCGAAATTAAATTTAAAGTAGAACTATTACGGAAGGATGTTTCCTTATATTTTATGTAGATATATGAGAGAGGTAAGTCGTGGTCAATATCAGTTTGGGTTATTGTAAGATAACTTAGCTGGATTATCACCAGGTACCACCAAGCAACACCTTGCCTGAAAAGAAAGAGTTGGGATGGGGAAGCAGGTTTTCAATATGTGGGATTTGTTTCCCTTTTCCCCATCAGGTCTTTTTTCTGTGAGCTGGATAGAAATGATCTAACTTTTTCCATGATGATCCGTTGCATATACATACCGGACTCTGATATGGTCACTAACGGTTTTTTTAAGGCCTGATAGGAACAATGTTTAGTATCTTATATAAGAAGCTTTATTTCTTATCTTTATATAACAAGAAGCATCATACTCTTAATCGGGATGCCAGGAGTTGGATAGGGGAAAATGGATCGGTGTTCCTGGCAGATGATGTCAATGCGGCCAGGTCACAGGGATCATGCACCTGCCGGGCTTATAAGGAGCTTTTAAGCAGGTTCATGAATACAATAAGACCGGTCCCTGAAGGGCGACAGTGCCTGAAAGTTGTTTCCGGATAATGTAGGATGCATAAAAACAGCAGATTCCCGGAAATTCAGGAAAAGGATTTACAGGCTGCAGAAGGTGTTTACGCAGATGATACTGCTTAATGGGAAAGCAACTGTTCATCTCATGGAAACTATCCCAAAGACATAACTCAGAAATTTGATCTGACCAGGGTGTGATCATTATTAGAAGAAGTCGAACTGCGATCAGTGTGGAGATCTTGAGGGCTGCAATGGAGGGAGCTAAAAAAACACATATCGTTTACCGTGCGAACCTGAACTTTGAGGTTGTGAACAGATACCTTGCCATGTTAGAAGAAAAGGGGCTGATAGAGAAAAAGGACAAGCTCTATATAACAACTGAAAAGGGAAGGGAGTTCCAGGAGATAGCAAAAGAACTCGGATTGTGACCTTTGTAATATTTCCATCATTCGGTAGTGCTATCATCCATACATATCCTCAGGACCTTTGCATCCCATAAGACCATTCAATTGGAGTAACACTTTTTTATGACTGTCTGGAACAGTTCACATCTTTTCACAAAACACTGTTTGCGACTCTCAATAGGTTTTTAACTGATAGCAATATTAAGGATACTAGTATTTGACCATATGTATCATTCGCGCTCAACTGGAAATTAAAGGGAGACAATGCTTATGCTGGAGATCAATAATCTAACTGTTGAAGTAGGAGGTCGCAAAGTATTAAAAGATGTAGACCTTGAGGTGGAAACCGGCCACACCAATGTTCTTTTCGGACCCAATGGAGCAGGCAAGTCTGTACTTCTCATGACACTGATGGGATTCAGTGGTTATAATGTTGTGGAAGGTGAGATAATCTTTAAAGGAGAGGACATCACTAGTTTATCTGTTTCTCAAAGGGCACAGATGGGAATGGGAATAATGACCCAGAGACCACCAAACCTTAGTGGTGTCAAACTCCATGATCTCCTTGAGGTGATCGCAAAGGACCTCAGGGATACGGAAGAACTTGCCGGGTCAATGGACATGGCCCGATTTTTCGAAAGAGATTTAAACGTAGGTTTTTCCGGCGGTGAGATAAAAAGATCGGAACTTCTGCAACTTTCAGCACAGGACCCTGACTTGCTGCTACTTGATGAACCGGAGTCAGGTGTTGACCTTGCAAGCATCGAACTGCTGGGTACTACAATAAACAAGCTTCTTACTAAAGATTGCAAATGTCCGGGAGAAAGGTTCAAATACGGTAAATCCGCACTGGTTATCACGCACACAGGACAGATTCTTGACTATATGGGCACTGACAGGGCCTATATCCTTTGCAATGGAACGGTCATGTGTTCCGGAAACCCACGCGAGATGCTGAACGCGATCAAGGAACAGGGATATGAGGAGTGTATCAAATGCAAACTGATGGAGATATGAGGAAAAAAGCCGAGGCTGCCCTCAGAAAAAGTGCAAGTTACGGAGAGGACTTTGATCTTGAGGACTATGGTATTGCCACATCCGATGTCCAGTATACTGAAGATCTGAAAGAGCTCAGTGAAGAGGATCAGCGAACACTTCTTAACGTTGGTTTCACTCCTGCAGAAGAGAACAGGTCTGGCAGCCTTATAATGATAGATAACGCCATTACCCACACTTCCCTTCGCGAAAAGGATGTCGTTGAGCTCATGTCCCTGAAAGATGCCATGAAAGTTCATGACTGGCTAAAGGATTATGCATGGAAACTGGTAAAACCTGATTCTGACAAGTATACTGCAATGAGCTATCTGCAGGACGCTAATGGTTATTTCATCCGTGCCCCTGCAGGCAAGAAATCAAAAATGCCTATCCAGACCTGCCTTCTTATCGGCTCGAAGCAGGTTTCACAGACGGTGCACAACATAGTGATCGTTGAAGAGGGAGCGGAACTCGATGTTATCACAGGCTGCTCGGCCAGACATGGGATAGAGGAAGGGTTGCACCTCGGAATTTCTGAGATGTACGTGAAAAAGGGTGCAACACTGAACTTCACCATGGTACATAACTGGGCCAGGCAGATAGGTGTCAGGCCCAGGACAGTGGTACGTGTCGAGGAAAGCGGCACATACATCAGTAACTACATCACCCTCAAACCCGTGAAGTCTGTTCAGTCATACCCGACCGTCATACTGGAGGGAAAGGGTGCCTTTGCAAGGCTCAATACCATAGCCGTTGCACACCCGGGGTCTGAACTTGACCTGGGAAGCAAAGTTATCTTCGAAGCTGAGGATTCTTCAGCAGAAATGATATCCAGGACAATCACAACTGGCGGAGTATCTATTGCACGGGGTGAGATGATAGGAAATGCCAACGGTGCAAAAGGTCATCTAGAATGCCATGGACTGGTACTTGGTGAAGGCACGCAACGGGCAATTCCTATACTTGAAGCAAACGTTGAGGATATCGAGTTATCCCATGAGGCTGCTGTGGGCCGTATCGCACGTGAGCAGATAGAATACCTGATGGCGCGTAGTCTTTCAGAGGAAGATGCGATCGGTATGATTGTGAGAGGTTTCCTTGATGTCGGCATCGAGGGAATTCCCGAAGAACTGAAAGCAGATATTGATGAGACGATTGAAAAGATAGGGGAGAATGCAATTTAAGTGAATGATATCACGGTCAAAGAGGATATTAAATGAATCAGAAATATGTGGCCATATTCCTGGCCGCCATAATGCTAATGTCAATAGCACCGTTCTTTTTTAGCGGTCCGCTGAATAATAACGGAAATGAGAATACTGTCACAGACCCGTCTGAAGCTCCAGGGTTCGAGACGATCCCCGGGACAAAGATAGAGCATGATCTAAGTTCGATACATGACGGGCTGGAAATCACTCCGGGAGGAGTGTCGGTCGTTTCCTATATAGACTATTCAAGGATCTATAACACTCCCCTCCAGATAATGGCGCCTAACATAACGGAACTCTATTCGATCTACAATTCCATGATCATTCACAGGTACTCTGCATTTAATAATACTGGAGACTTTGGCTTTGAAGCACATACCATAAACCCCGAAGTTGTCAATTTTGAGTATATGATGACAGAGAATCCCTACAACGGATACTACATGCTCTCACGCGGCGGAGAACTGTACAATGTTGTAGGAACGCCAATGCTGTTCGGTTCCAGGGATTCCCTTGAAAAGGTCATCGATGTCAGATCTGGCACTGCCGAAAGTTCAGGTGATTTTGACAGGATACTGCCCTTTGTAGAACCGGGTGCAGAATATTCAATGCTCGTTATCGCTGATGAAATAGCGGAGCAATATTATCTGGAGTACAGGAACATGGCTGACGGTAATTATTCAAGGACAGAGGTCTTTGTTGAACCAGACCAGAGCATACTGGACAGCATAAATGTCCTGGAAGCAAACAGTACCGAGCGTAACCTGTATTACAATACGACCACCTATGAGGACGAGAACGTTACAAAGGTCGTTATCACAGCGAACACTTCGAATATCTACAGCCTCTTTATGGAACAATTCAGGTGAGATCGGTCTCACCTTTTCTTTTTGCCACAAGGTTTATACCTTAAAAGATAGTTGTGGAATCCAATCGTCATTTGCCGAAAGATATATATCTGAATGCAGTGATTGATAGCCTTTACTTTGGCATATATTACAGTGTCAGTTATTGATAATCAATTGGTTACAATCCTATATTAGCCAAATTGGTCCAGGCTCATGCCTGACTGCAATGAATAATGAAAAACCATGAGACAACCATGGTTTTGAAGGAGACAATAAAATGGCAGCAAAATTTGACGTTCCAGAAGAATTAGCAAACAAGGCGCTTGAAAGTGTAGAACTTGCAAGGGATACAGGCAAACTGAAAAAAGGTACCAACGAAGTCACAAAAGCAATTGAAAGAGGTATTACAAAGCTTGCTGTGATCGCAGATGATGTCAGTCCTGCTGAGATCGTTGCCCATATTGCACCACTCTGTGAAGAGAAGAACACACCTTACATCTATGTCAAGGAGCAAAAAGAACTGGGTGCAGCATGTGGCATAGGTGTTGCCTGTGCAGCTGTAGCGATCGTTGATACAGGAAAGGGCAGCGCACTTGTTGAAGATATTGCACAGAAAATAAGTGCACTGAAATAACACTGATACGTGAGGTATCGTAATGGCAGATGAAGATACAGGCTATGCGGCTGAGGTCATTGATGTTATCGGAAATACCGGCATGCATGGTGAAGCCAGCCAGATACAGTGCCGAGTGCTTGAAGGACGCGACAAGGGTCGTATAATCACCCGTAACTGCGTAGGTCCGATCAGGGTCGGTGACATATTGATGCTGGCAGAAACATCAAGAGAAGCAAAGAAACTGACCACAAGGTGATCATAATGGAACAGAGGAAATGTTCTTTTTGCGGTGAATACCTTGAAGCAGGAACAGGCAAGCTCTTTGTAATGAAGGACGGATCTACATACCTGTTCTGTTCTTCAAAATGCGAGAGCAACTTTGAGCTTGGAAGATTACCAAGGCGTACCGTATGGACCGAACAGGGCAGGATACACCTGAAGAAAGCATAATACGGTGTCAAGCATGGAACAGACATACATCATGATAAAGCCTGATGCGGTGCAGAGAGGACTCATTGGGGAGATCGTCGCAAGAATTGAGAAACGCGGCCTGAAGATCTCTGCAATGAGAATGAACCTGATGAGCGAGGAAAGTGCAAAGGAGCACTACAGGGAACATGCTGAAAAGCCTTTCTTTAAGTCTCTCATCGATTACGTTACATCAGGACCCTCTGTATCGATGGTCGTTGAAGGAAAGGATGCAATTGCCATCATGCGTGCCGTAAATGGTGCAACCGACCCGGTGAACGCAACCCCCGGTACCATCAGGGGAGACTTTGCTATCGAGACGGGAAGGAATGTTGTTCATGCTTCTGACTCTCCGGAGTCGGCCAGCCGTGAGATCTCGATCCACTTCAAGGATGCGGAGATCATCAACTATACGAAGATCGACGAGGTTTGCCTCTACGAATGATCAAGAGGTATTTACGGGATCAGATTTTCAAAGAAAGGTATTTCCCGGAAATATCTTTACGGACAGGAGATCCGGCAGTGATTTGTTCTTGAGGGGTTGCAATGGCAGTCAGACAGGATTTACGTACACCGATCGTTTCTGTAATGGGACATGTGGATCATGGGAAAACCACCCTGCTCGACAGGATAAGGGGCAGTACCGTTGCAGAGGGGGAAGCAGGTGCTATAACCCAGCATATAGGTGCTACCGAGGTCCCCATTGACGTGATAGTCAGCAAGTGTGGAAACCCTGCACTAAGGGACAAGTTCATTGTACCCGGCCTTCTTTTCATAGACACCCCCGGACATCACGCCTTCACATCATTGAGAAGCCGCGGAGGTGCTCTTGCCGACCTTGCGATAGTCATTGTGGACATAAACGAAGGTTTTAAGCCCCAGACCATCGAAAGCCTGCAGATACTCA
>JAFGCK010000105.1 GCA_016932675.1 Methanosarcinaceae archaeon
GCCATCATCGTAGCCCTGATAATCACATTCCTGCTGATAGAAAAAAAACCGCTGCACACCTTTGCAGAGAATCTCTCCGAAGATGAGATACAGAATGCTCTCCAGTTCCTGGCAGTTGCATTCATCCTTTATCCCACAGTTCCTGAAGAACCTCTGCTTGGGATCGTGAACCTGAGATCAGCCATTCTCATAGTCGTGCTGGTTTCAACCATAAGTTTTGTCAGTTATCTGGCATTGAAAAGACTGGGACCAACTGGAGGGATCCCGTACTCCGGTTTTTTCGGAGGGTTCATCAGCAGTGAAGCCACAGTGGCAGCCCTCTCAAACATTTCAAAGAGCAAAACCATGCTCATGGACGAGCTGCACATGGGATCCATGCTCGCGGTCGTATCCATGATAATAAGCAACACCATCATTGCACTGATAGTTGACACAAGCGGAAGGACCGCAATGCTGATGGTGCCTCCATTCATAGTCATGGGAATTGCGATACTCACTTTTGTGATGCTGAAAAAAAGAGTGACACATGAGTACCAGGAGACCATTGAGCTTGATTCACCATTCGCCCTGGGCCCTGCATTCAGGTTCGGGGCCGTGTTCACCGTACTTATGGTGCTGGCAAATGCTGCAAACGAGATCGCAGGACCCCTGGGAGCCTACGCAACAGCACTTGGAGGGGTTGTCAGCAGTTCAGCCGTGACCGCATCAATAGCAGCACTGGCAGTGGGCGGAAGCATATCCTACCAGACTGCAGCGGAAACCGCAATACTTGCCGCGCTTATCAGTACACTTTCAAAACCCTTCTATATCAAGATCACAGGTTCGGAGGAGTTTTTCAAAGTAGCATGGAAATCCTTTGCATTTACCGTTGTTGCCGGTTCAGCAGCTTTGTTACTATGGAGCTATTACGTGAGTTCGTCCGTCATCTGAAGAACAGGGCAATTATATATAAAGAGCAGGATATCGTTTACTACAATTGATTCCGGAGGCAGGAGTAAAATGTTAGAACAGGTGGACCTGTCAAAGAAAATGGACAAAGACGAATATGAAAAGATGAGCGAGGAACTGGGAATACATCTTGGTGAACTTCAGAGGGAAGCATGGGAGATGGGAATTCCCATCATCGTGGTCTTTGAAGGCTGGCATGCCTCTGGAATGGCAGAGATCATTAACAGGTTCCTCATGCCACTCAACCCCATGGGTTTCGAACTCTACACTACCGGGAAAACATGTATACATGAAGAGAAGAAACCTTTGATATGGCGTTTCTGGACAAAGATACCAAAAAAAGGGGGAATAGCCATCTTTGACAGAAGCTGGTACCGGCGGGCGATTATTGAGCATTTCAGTAAGGACATCCCTGAAAAGGAATTCAGCGATTGCCTGAACGGCCTCACGTATTTTGAGAGGCAGCTCGCAGATGACGGGTACCTCATCATCAAATTCTTCCTGCATATCAGCCAGGAGAAGCAACAGAAAAGGTTGGAGGATATCAGGGGAAGGGGAGTCCCTCTTTTCCTTGCCGAGGAGGAGGAGGAGGACTATATCAGAGAGTATCAGAGGCTCATGCCACTGATCGAAAAGGTGCTTGAAAGATCAGATATATCCCACGCCCCGTGGACCATAGTGGAAGCAAATGACTTGAACTTCGCAACAGTGAAAGTTATGGTAACATTCATCCGGGCCGTTGAAGAGGGTATCAGCAGGGAAGAGGAACAGAGGAAAAGAAAGACCGAACATGCCAGGGAATGCACCATTCCTGCACTCTGCCCCTCTATCCTTGAGAAGACGGATCTGGACAGGTCGCTGGCAAAAAGCGAATACGAGGAAAAGAAAAAGGAATATCAGGAAAGGCTCAGTAGCCTGCAATATCAGCTTTTCATGCAGAGAAGGCCAGTGGTGATAGTATTCGAGGGATGGGATGCATCCGGCAAGGGAGGCTGCATACGCCGGCTGGCACAGGCACTGAACCCCAGACTCTACAGGGTAGTGCCGGTGGGAGTTCCCTCTGATATCGAGCTGGCACACCACTACATGTGGCGATTCTACAAAGAGATACCCGAGGCCGGCCATATTGCGATCTTCGACAGAAGCTGGTATGGCAGGGTATTGGTCGAAAGGGCTGAGAACCTCTGTGAGGAACAGCAGTGGAAGCGTGCCTACAGGGAGATCAATGAGTTCGAGGAGATCCTTGCAAATTACGGAACCATCATGATCAAGTTCTGGATGCACATAGATAAGGATGAGCAGCTTCGCAGGTTCAAAAAAAGGGAGAATACGCCCTACAAGAAGTGGAAGATCACTGAAGATGACTGGAAAAACCGGGACAAGTGGGGTCTGTATAAGGATGCCGCCAATGAGATGCTGCAAAAGACAAGCACTACCTACGCCCCCTGGACCATCGTTGAAGGAAATAACAAGAAATACGCAAGGATAAAAGTGCTTCGCACGGTTGTTGAAACCCTGGAGGAAAAGTTCAATGAGGATTGAGAAGCTTCATGCAACTGTCATGAATTGCAATCCTCTGTCAAATACCAGATTCCACAGGTCACTTTTGGTTTTTGCCCTGTCTGCATCTGTCTGAGAACCCGGTCCTTTTACCTCTATGAGGATATCCTCATCCCTGATCTCTATATTGCCGATCACACTGTTCATCCGGCTGTAATCCAGCCCGTCCGCGATCCTGAGAATTGCTGCTATTTTCAGGATATCGTCCCGCATCTTTTGAGGCAATGCAGAGAACTTCTTTTTAACAAACAGCTTTGCCAGTTTATCCTCATCGATCCTCTTCTTATGAAGAAAAGTTGTCCACGGAAGTATCAGGTACTGTGGGAATGGCATTTCTGCAGGAGGCTGGCTGAGCAGGATATCCCTGCCCACTTTATGATGATTCTTCATATCGGTCATGACCCCTATATCATGAACAAGCGCGGCCATTTTCATTGCGCTTCTGAGGTTTGGGTCCAGACGATGCACCGGTTCCAGCCGGTCAAAGAGTTCAAGGGAGTTTTCGGTGACCTTGCGTGCATGCGCCCTTTCTGCATCATAGTCTTCGAGTAGATCGGTAAAAGGTATCGGGTTGACATCTTTTTTAAATGGAACATCCCCGTAATCAAGTTTTTCCGCTGACATATACATATTTTCGCGCCATAGTTCGAGTCCTTTGTCAAACTTGGAGCTGCTGCCAGGTATCAATCCTGGATCGCCCGTCATCAGATCGGCGAGCCGGCGGAGTTCATCTTCGGTGCCTTCCCGGAGTTCGACCTCAACTTCCATGTAAGCCCTTTCATTCCCCCCGAATCTGATAACGACATCATCAAGGCTTAGCTGTGCAACATTTATCGAACCACTTTTAAGGTCACAGCTTGCCCTTTCATGCATTACCTCAAACAATGGGAATAAACTGCCAGCACCTATTACATCTAAAACAAGGCTTTTGAGCCTGCCCTCCTCAAGTGCGGAAACCTCACATTTTTCCGCAACTGCAACTTCTATCTCTTCACGCTTCAGGATCGCAGATCCGGTATTATCAAGTGACTTGAGAGTGTAAAAGATCGTGCCAGGCTTTTCCCTGCACCTGAAAGAATAGCCTGCAGAATACAAGGCCATATCCAGTGTATCAAAATAGATGTCTTTGAAATTATCTTTTGCCATGTTCTCCATAGCAAACGGACCAATGTGACCGGCCATTGAAAGCTTTTTAAAAGTATCTTCGTCGGACACAAGGAACTTGGCTTCAATCTCCATAATTAACCCTCATACATAGATAGGTTTTCCTGGATTAAACTTTTTCTTA
>JAFGCK010000106.1 GCA_016932675.1 Methanosarcinaceae archaeon
ATATATTTATATCTTTTAATTATATATCTTATATTATAAGGAAAAATGGACCATTCTGTATGGACGAGGCAGTCTTGCCGAATGAGTGATCACATGATGGAAGACGGGAAAAAGGAAAAGGTGCTCATTGTCGATGATGAGCCGGTGAACGTCAGACTCCTTGAGGCCTATCTTCAAAAGGAATATGAGATAATCGCCGCTTACGGTGGGATGGAGGCTCTTGAAATTGTCAGGGAAAAAGATCCCGATATAATTCTCCTGGATATAATGATGCCCGATATCACGGGATATAAGGTGTGTGAGATACTCAAAGGTTCCGAAAAGACCAGATCCATTCCTATTGTGATGGTTACAGCCCTGTCCAATATCGAGGACAGGATCATGGGGATAAAGGCGGGTGCTGATGACTTTTTGACAAAACCCCTTGACAGGGTTGAGATCAGCACACGTGTCAGTTCTCTTCTCAGGATCAAACATTTACATGATGATCTGATAAAGGAACGTGATCAGGCAAGGCTTTACCTGGACCTCGCAGCCGTTGTGCTTGTAGTTCTTGACGAAAAAGGCAATGTAAGGCTTATGAGCAAAAAGGGATGTGAGCTTCTGGGCTATACTGAGGAAGAAATTACAGATTCCAATTGGTTCGACAACTATATCCCCGCTCCCACTCGACAGTCGTTCCGGTATATGTTCAATAAGTTCCTGGCATCAGATACGGATTTCAATGGATATTTTGAGAGTCCTGTTTTGACCAGTGAAGGGAAGGAAAGGATAATTGGCTGGAATAACATAGTTCCTATGTCCGGCAATGGTCAGGTGAACGGTGTGCTGGTCTCCGGTACTGACGTAACGGAAAGTAAAGAGGCCCAGGAAAGGATCAAAGGGGCAAATGAATATCTTGATAACCTTTTGCAGGCCTCCCCCATTGCCATGCTTTCCCTGGACAGCAGGCAAAACATTCTAACGGTCAACAATAATGCAATCCGGCTCCTGAATATGGATCTCAGGGAGCTCGTTGGTCGGCCTATCAGTTCTCTTGTAGACGAAAAGACTTCTTTTCTTTTCAGTGATGTAAAGGATATTGAAGTTGTTTTCATCACAGGGACAGGTGAAAAGGTGCCAATGAACGTATCGACATCTGTTATAGCGGTCAATGGTGGTGATAACAACCTTCTCGTTACATTGCAGGACAGATCAGAGCTGCGTGGACTTTTCATCACGCCCCAGACCGAGGACATCCAGGAAGCAGCCCGGGAGGATAGTCCTGAGCTGGACTCAGGTTGCATATACCTTACGGACTGGCCAGGCAAAGTTGATGGCTATTCTGTATTTTCTCATCTGGTGAAGCAGGGGAAGCCGGGTCTTTGTATCACCCGAAAGAACCCGGAGAACGTCCGGAACATATACGGCCTTTCTAAAACACCATTCATATGGCTGAGCAAGAACAAGAACCAGAGCCATCAGACCATAGATCCTGCAGAGCTATTCAGGATACACCCGACAATATCTGATTTTGTCAGTAAGGTCGGTGACGGTGTTGTTCTGATGGATGGTCTGGAATACCTGCTGCTGGACAATGATTTCATTTCTGTTGTTAAGCTGATGGAACAGGTCAATGATACAATAATGGCATCTGACTCAAGGATGATACTTCTGATAGATCCTGATGCGATTGACAAAAAAGAATTCCATTTGCTGAAAAGATGGATGAAGGCACTTAAAAAAGCGGATCGGGATTTCGAGCATTAAACGAAGTCTTTAACTAAAGAAGTATATATGTACTTGTTATGCGCAGGCAGGGAACAATGAGATTCGTAGATACGATAAGTGGCTTGAATGAGGTTTTTGAGACCGACATCCCTAAGGGAAGTGTCGTTCTTGTGACCGGGGCCCCGGGCACCTTGAAATCAGGTTTTACCTTCCAGATATTATCGAATTATCTGGAAAATACGGATGAGTATGGTTTGTATATCACACTTGAACAGAGCGGAGAGAACCATATGAAGAACATGCAAAGTATGGGTATCAGCCTGTCCCGAAAACTCCATATATCCGATTTCAGTGATTACAGGATCACGTATGGCGATTTTCCCGATAACCTGTTAAAGCTGCTTGAACAGAACATCCTTGAGTTCAGGAGGAACACAGGTGACAAATGCACATGTATTGCCATCGATTCCCTTGGGGCCCTTTATTCCCTGCTTGACCTGGAAGCAAAGGAACTGAGGAAAAGGATGTACAGGATGCTGGAAACATTCCGGCGTGAGAACCTTACTACTTTCATAATACTTGAAGAGACCAAAGGCCTGAGCATGGATGATCCTCCCACAGCTGCGGAAGGATACCTTGCAGATGGGATAATCGAGCTTGGATTGCACCTGAAGGGAAATGTAGCGAACAGGTATATGCGTATAAGAAAGATGCGTGCTGCTGCCCACAGCATGGAACCCTGGATATTAACTGTTTCTGACAGCGGTTTGAAGGTGTATAAGGGAAATTTCTGAGCTGACCCGCCCAAAACCAATTTATATCGTCCGGACCCTTGGTTTATCAGGGGATCTTTACATCCCGTAACCCTCAACTGTAATTCCGGAAGGTGTGGCCAATGATATCTGCAGGCAATGTGGGCATTCTGAGTCTTCTTATTCAGTTCCTCTTACTTTTGATGGTGTTATATGCAGTTCGCTTAGTTTCAGGGGGACAAAGTGAAAAGCACTGCAGGACCATAAGTCTTGCGGTCTCGCTGCAGTTGATATCCGTGCTTATCTTCATGTCTTCTGCAATGTCATCTTTCCCAGGGTCTGATCTTAGCAGTACATCTTTATCCCTGCTTATGTGGCTGCATCACCTTGCAGGAATTGCAGTTTTCCTGCTTGCGATATACATCAGGCTGGCTTTATCCGGAAAGATGACATTCCTTGGTGATCCTTACAGGTGGATGAAGGTCACTCTTGCCATCTGGATACTGACATTTGTCGGTGGTGTGCTGATATACCTTGAACTCTGGCAGGGGGCCGCACTGGCATAGAGCTATCTTCGATCAACTATCCTTTTAGGCCGTCCTTTTATTTTGTACATTTCGAGCTCTCCAGGTCCCACATAATTGAAAAGCACTTCGAGGCCCCCCTGAACATAGGCATCCTCAAGTCCTCTTTTGTATTTGAAGAATGATCTGAGGAAATTCTCTTCTATGAGGTTCCTGTCGCATTTTTCCACATCATCGCATTCCATGCTGACCCTCAAAGTGGTTCCCTCCTCATCTCCGCCTCCATACAGAAAAGCCTCAAACTCACCAGTGAGGTACTCCATGTTCTCACGCTGGAACACACCCTTCTCTATATCTACACGGTTAAAGGGTGTTTCAGCCACCCAGAAGGTTTCAGCCTCTCTCTGTGGGTTCAGGATCTTCATATGGGTCCTTCCGCAGGCACATTTTTCCCTTGTTATCACGACCGTGGTGTCCTCGGTGTCATAGTTAAGCAATAATGTACCGCATCTGGCCCCAACGGGCAGAAGCGTGGTCAGCACGATCCTTCCGCATTCGCCATCCTTTACGAAATCCTTCATGTGCGGGTCGTAGACATCCAGGTGTACAAAGTCTTCGGGAACGTGCAGACCATCGATACGGTTACATTCCCCGCACATGGTACCTTCAGTGCTGCCGTATGTGTTGAGCACGTCACAGCCCCATAGTTCGGATACGTATCCTCGGGATTCCTCCGGGAAACTCTCACCCCCTACCACAAGTCTCTCTATACTGGATTCGGAGGGTTCCATGCCCTGCTCCTTCATCCTTTTAGCCAGGCGTATCAGTTTGAAGATGCTTCCCACAATGGATGTGGGTCTGTATGAGCTCATTACCCTGGGGGGAAAATTGCATTTTCCGATGGGAATTATTGTCATTCCAATGTTCCTGGCGGCCAGTGTCATGGTATTGGCACCTACGTTCATGCCATAGGATGCACATATGACCACTCTGTCTCCCGGTCCGAAACCCTGGGAGACAAAACTGCGTGCATATTTTTCCGCATAGCGTTCCCAGTCTTCCCATGTAAGGAAGAATGACTTGGGGGTTCCGCTTGTACCGCTGGTCTCATGTATGGTATACACTTCTTTCCAGTCAACCGACCTGAAGTTGAATTCCCCTGTTTCAGGTGGCTGGTTCTCACGTATGGTCCTCCCGGAGATAATGGGAAGATCCAGCAGGTCTTCATGGGAGCGTATGTCCGATGGTTTGACATTATTATCACGGAACCATTTTTTGTAAAAGAGAGAATTCCGGGCTGCATAGTCTACAGTATACCTTATGCGCTCTTCTACAAGGGCATCCAGTTCTCCCCTTTCCATTGTCTCTATGTCAGGATTGTAATAGCTTTCCACACTCATTCTTCAGACCTTCCAGGTTTCAATATTTACTGCAGGTATCACATTATTTATTTTTCAACAGATTATATATCTCTTTCATGTCATTGGAAGGAAGATTGCAGTTATAGTTCTCGCAGATATAGGCTGTTGCTTTTCCTTCTTTCATCTGCATGCCACCTACATATGCTGCGATCTCCTCTATTCCGGAGCTTTCACCTGCCGGCTTGAAAACGACCACTTTACCTGGATGAAGGTCCTTATCTATGACGGACATTATTTCCTTTATCTGTCTGCTGCCTGACCTTCCAACTATAACGATCTCCGTGGAAGGTCCGATGGCAAGATCCAGCGCACAGAGAAGCTGCGTGTACCCGATGGGCATTGTCATGACCTGAGATGAGAATGCATCGAATATTCTGCGGGCCATATCTTCAAGGCCTGGATCAGCTGTAATGCGTCCCAGTTTCAGCAGGTTAAGGGCACAGACAGAGTTGCCGGAGGGGATTGCCCCATCATAGATTTCCTTGTTGCGGAACAGGAGGGACTCGGAGTGGTCAGCAGTATGGAAAAACCCCCCATTCTCCCTGTCCAGGAAGTGTTCCACCAGGTATCTGTTAAGTTTTAGCGCTTGTTCCAGGTATCCTATTTTGAAGCTTGTCTGGTAGAGCTCGATCAGGCCCCATATGAAAAATGCATAGTCCTCAAGGAATCCTTCCACAGCAGCTTCGCCTTCCCTGTATCTGTGGAAGAGCCTGCCTTCATCCTCCATTTTCGAAAGTATGAGATCGGCCGTCCTGCAGGCGATCTTCACATACCCCTGATCCCCAAATGCCGATGAGGCCCTGCAAAGGGCTGCTATCATCAGGCCGTTCCAGTCTGTCAGTACCTTATCATCTTTTGCCGGATGGATGCGCTTCTTCCGATATTCGAACAGCTTTTCTCTGATATTCTCATATTCATTTTCCAGGTTCCCAACATCTTCATTCCTTTCTGAGGCTATCTCCTCAAGGTCTTTTTTGCGATAAAGTATATTTGTCCCTGTAAGACTTCCGGAAGCCTCATCCCTGAAATTCCCCCCGGGAGTGGTGTTGAACAGCTGTTTTACGGACCTGGCCTCATCATTGCCCAATATCCTGTCAATTTCTGCCTCGGTCCAGACGTAGAACTTCCCTTCCTCGCCTTCGCTGTCGGCATCTTCCGCAGAGTAGAATCCGCCTTCTGGGGAAAGCATGTCCCGGGTTACATAGCTTAATATCTCCCGGGCAGTTCTTTCGTACTCATGTCCATGGGTTGCCTGGTATGCTTCAGTAAGGGCAATGGTAAGCAATGCCTGATCGTAGAGCATTTTCTCAAAGTGTGGTACTATCCATTGAGCATCAGTGGAGTACCGGTGAAAACCATATCCAATATGGTCATATATTCCGCCGGACCGCATTGAATGGAGTGTCTTCTCAACCATTGCAAGTGCTTCCTGCTTGCCTGTCCTTTTCCAGTAACGGAGCAGGAATGTCAGATGATGGGGCGTGGGAAACTTGGGAGCTTTGCCAAATCCTCCATTCATCGTATCAAAGTTATTGTCCAGTTGCCTGTAAGCTTTATCCAGAACATTCCCGTCCAGTATCACAGCTTCGGGTCTGCCGGAATTTCTGGCAACAGCAGATACGATCTGCTCTGCATTGGATACAAGCTCTTCCTGTTTCTGCGACCACATGTCCCTTACCGCGGGTATCAGGTCGAGCATGCCGATAGCACCGAACCTGTTCTCTCTGGGGATATATGTTGTGGCAAGAAAGGGCTTTTTCTCTGGTGTCATGATTATTGAAAGTGGCCACCCGCCACGTCCCGTGAGTGCCTGGCATACTGACATGTATATGCTGTCGATGTCCGGTCTTTCTTCCCGGTCGACTTTGACAGCAACGAACGTCTCGTTCATAAGGCGTGCCACGTCCTCATTCTCAAAGGATTCTCTTTCCATTACATGACACCAGTGACAGGTTGAATACCCAATTGAAAGAAAGATCGGCCTGTTCTCTGTCTTTGCTTTCAGGAAGGCTTCTTCTCCCCAGGGGTACCAGTCCACCGGGTTATATGCGTGCTGCAGGAGGTAGGGGCTCTTTTCCCGTATCAGCCGATTTGGTTTTCTCTTTTTTGGTGATGTCGTCTTTTCCTGCAGTTTACCGCCACCTGGTAAGATAACACTGATTGTGAAATGGAAGGATGGTCCCATCAAAAGAGCCAGAGTCTGCTTCTGCTCTGGAACTCTGCCCCACAGTATTTGATGTATGGGTATTATTACTTATAATTACCCGTGGCGTGATCTTTAATAGGCCAACCATATATCATCATCATTATACGCATCATTGTAAATATATGAATAAAGTTTATATAATGAGCCGGCCCACCTTACATTAGTAATATATTATGGATTCATATCCCAAAGACAGATTGAATTCAGGTGATTCAGGTTGAAGGTGGTAAAAAATGGATAGACGTTTGATTATAATACCAATCGTATTGGTAGCAGCGGTTCTTCTGGTAAACGTTTTGCTAAATGGGGAAGTTCCCGATCAGGTCCCGGAGATGATTGAACAGGATGCAGATGGTGCAGTCGTCGCCAGTTCCGCCCCGGAAGAGAATTCAGTATCAGAGGATGATCAGGTTCACAACGGTGATTCAGCTGATACTTCAGATGACGGGTCAAGTTCTGACAGAATAAACGTGGATGCTGGAAGAAGGCCATCTGGCAAAAGCACTGTAACTTCCGGTGTTCAGCAAAGTGTTGAGGTCAGCAGTGAAGATTCTGATAGTGGAACTGATGATGGATCTGGTGGCGAATCAAGTGCCGGGACAACTGGCGAAACAACAGATGAAGCAACTGCCGGAACAACAGGTGGAACTACTGGAGAATCCAGTGATGAAACAAATTGTGAGCCCGGTATTGAAATAAGTGCTGAGTCAGGCACTGAAACAAATCATGGAACAAGCGGTACTTCTGAATCAATACCTGAGTTCCCGACCATCGGTCTGCCGGTAGCCCTGGTACTTGGTCTGGCATTCTTCTTCAGGAAAGACTGATCAAAAAACAGTTGAACCGTTGGATAACGGTTCAATACTTTATTTTCAGATATCCACCGATCTGCTTTTTACATATATTCGTGTGCTTTTCTTCATCTTTGATCAGTTGTTCGAGATCCTGAAGGAACTCTTTCCTGTCATTTTCATTCCCGAACAATGCCCTGATGATCCCGGGGTCAGTGTTTAGCATGTCCTTGTAAGCATTCATGGCAAGGATCTCGTATTTTATAATCCTGCTGAAGATCTCCGGGGATGACAGTCCTTCAAAATCAAAGATGTGTTTCGGGAGGCCTTTTGGAATGGTCTCAGGAACTTCAATATTAGCTTTCCTGAGCCATTTTTCGACTATTGACCCATGCCTTTCAGAGTCATGTGACAATATTTCAAGGGCTTCAAGGTTCTCGTCCATCATTTCAATACGTGCTTCCCATGTGTTCATCTGTTCCATTTCAGCTTCTATCCAGTACATTTTTTGCATCAGGGAAATGAGGACTTCCTTATTTTCAATAGCTGGCAATCTATCTACTCTCCTTTTTCATTCACTTTATTTATTGTATATTTAATATATTTATACAATCTTATATATTTAAAGCGATGCTTACTTATAGTAAAAATATATTCTCTGGGTATTACTTACAGAATATCGTTTACCATTACCAATTATTTTGTGGAGGATTCGTATTACTACTGCAATATCCCTTTTAAGCAGCGGTCTTGATTCAGTTACCGCTACAGCGGTGGCAGGTGAACACCTTGAGGTCAAACTGGCGCTTGTGTTCGACTATGGGCAACGCTCCGCCGAACGTGAGATCGAGTGTGCCAGGAAAATAAGCGAACATTTCGGTTTTGAACTCAGGGTGCTGGACCTTGGCTGGCTTGCCGCTATCACTGCTACCTCTCTTGTCAACACGGCAAATGAGGTGCCCGTAATGTCCCTGGAAAATATCTCTGAGGGTGCGGATCCGTCAGTTTGCTTTGGATCTGCAAAGAATGTCTGGGTACCTAACCGCAATGGTGTGATGATAAATATTGCCGCAAGCTTTGCAGAAAGCATGGGTGCCGATCATGTGATCGTGGGTTTTAACAGAGAAGAGGCTGTCACATTCCCTGACAATTCCCCGGAGTTCGTAGATGCTGTGGACAGTTCCCTGTCCTATTCCACACAGAACAGGGTCAAGGTAATGGCTCCTCTGATAGGTATGAACAAAAAGGAGATAGTTTCCAGGGCAATAGAGGTCAATGCTCCCCTTGAGTTCAGCTGGAGCTGTTATCATGGGGACGATGTTCCCTGTGGCACCTGTGAGAGTTGTGTGAGAAGAAAACGTGCCTTTGACGAGGCAGGTATACCCGATCCTCTGTTGATAAGGCTTGGGGTAATACCCGAATGATCCTGTTCCTGTGATAACATGGAATGTATTATCCTTGATGAGATAAAAGATTATGACGGGAGCCAGATATCCTCCCTCTGGGCCTATAACCTGGCCGATGTGCAGGCAGACTCTATTATAGCTTTCAGGGGAGCATGTGATGTGAAGACCGAGCATATGATCGACCTGGAGGACAAAAAGCAGGGCGATATCATATTCTCCACTGACATGCTTCATTTCATTATCGAGCATTTCGATTCCACCGATCTCAGGCTTGTATATGCAAGGCAGAGGTTGTTCACGGCGATCGTCAGGGAGGTTCTGTCATCCCGCTTCCCCGGCATTGATAGAATGGGTGATGACCTTTTCATTAACAACAGGAAACTGACCGTATCCATTGCCAGCACCTCTGCTGTATCCCAGAAGATCCATTTCGGTATAAACGTAGTCCATGACCACTACGGCAGTCTGGACGAGATGGGGATCAGAGGTGATGAGATAGCTACAGTTCTTCACGAGATCGCAAAAGCCTATTCAGCCGAGATCAGTGATATCGAGAAAGATCTCCGCAAGTCCCGTCCTCTGGATGTGATATGATGCATGCCCCGGTAAGCGAGGTGTTCTGCTCCGTGCAGGGGGAAGGTCCTTATGTTGGTTCCAGGCAGGCATTCGTACGTTTCGCAGGGTGTAACCTTAGTTGCCCCTACTGTGATACGCCAAAAGAGAGCCCTGAAACATGCAGATTCGAGGAAAATCCCGGGTCCGGCTCTTTCACATATCTGGAAAACCCGTTATCAGGGGATGCTATTGAAAGGATGGTCTCTTCCTTCAGTAAGATACATTCGGTATCCTTGACCGGGGGCGAGCCTTTATTGCGTGCGGATCTGATCTCCGGGCTGAATGTATCAAGCCCCTTGTATCTTGAATCGAATATGACCCTGCCGCAAATGGCAAAGAAGATCAGGGATAAGGTATCCTATGTTTCGGGTGATTTCAAGCTGATCCCTTCCTCCTCAGTTGAGGATTTTGAAGACCACATCGAGCGAAGCATCGAATGTTTCAGGATATTGAAAAACAGAAAGGGCAGGGATTGTTTCTGCAAGATCGTGGTTACAAGGGACATCGATGCAGAAGATGTCGAAGCTGTCGTTGGCGCGATCCGCGACTATATTTCCTGCCTGGTGCTCCAGCCTGTATCACAGGCTGACAGTTTACCGAAGCCGGGATGTCTGCTGGACCTTCAGGAGAGACTCCTCGGTCATGTTGATACCAGAATAATACCACAGACCCACAAGATGTGGGGGTGCCTATAATGAAAATGAGACTTGGGATAATAGATCATATTGACAGTGCCCACTACCTGCCGGAACATGATAAATGCGGTATAGTGCACGGCCATACCTACAGGGTTGAGATCGTCATTGAGGGAAAAAAGAAGGAAAGCGGAATGGTAATGGACTTCTATGAGATAAAAAAGATAGTGAAGGAAGTTCTTAAAGAGTATGACCATGTCCTGCTGAACCAGATACTTGAATTCCCCAGTGTTGAGAACCTGTGTGAACATATGCATGCACGTCTTTCATCAAGACTTGATTTCGCCGTGTCCCTGAAAATATGGGAAGGGCAGGGGAAGTGGTGTGAGATATGCCCCTGATATCATGTTTTAATGGACCGCTGACACAAAACTTTATCAATAGGTTCAAGCTTAATCTGACCTGAATATAAGGAGCTATCAGGGAGCCGTAAATATGGATAACCAAGAATCAAATATATGTGACATAGAAGTTACCGGTGGCGAGGATATCAAGAGGATAATTGCTCAACATCCCTGCTATTCCAAAGATGCCCAGCACAAGTTCGGGAGGATCCACCTCGCGGTAGCTCCGAAATGCAATATCCAGTGTAATTATTGTGACCGGAAGTTCGACTGCGTTAATGAGAGCAGGCCAGGCGTGACAAGTGAAGTGCTGACACCGGCTAAGGCTCTTGAAAAGACCCGGCAGGTGCTCAGGGAATATCCATTCATCAAGGTAGTGGGTATTGCCGGCCCCGGTGATCCGCTGGCTAATGATGAGACCTTCGAGACACTGGAACTTATCAGGCAAGAGTTCCCGGATGTGACACTCTGTCTCAGTACCAACGGGCTTGCACTGCCAGAGAAGCTGCCTGATCTTCTAAGGACAGGAGTCAGCACACTGACGGTGACACTGAATGCAATTGATCCGGAAATCGAAGCTCAGCTAATAAGCCATGTTTCCTATAAAGGCAGGGTCTACAGAGGCACTGAGGCTGCCGAGATACTGATCCGCAATCAGCTGGAAGGTATCAGGCTTGCAGTGGATGCAGGTTTGGTCATTAAGATCAATACTGTGCTTGTTCCCGGTATCAATGATAAGCATATTCTCGAGGTTGCAAAGAGGGTCAATGAGCTTGGTGTCTACATCATGAATGTGATGCCGCTTATCTGCCAGGCGAAGTTTGCGGATATGGAACCTCCCACGCCTGCTGAGCGTAAGGCAGTCCAGGATGCGTGTGAACCCTATGTCCAGCAGATGAGACACTGCCGTCAGTGCAGGTCAGACGCATATGGTCTGATCGGCAAGGACCTGTCACAACTGAGCGAAGAGCGCAGAAATGTCATAAAGCTTGACATGAAAAAGAAGATGGATACAGATGAGAAGGCTTAGGCCTTTTCAGTTTCATCCTTTCTGTGCCTCATGGTGAAAGAGGTAACAGGCCATCTATGATGCTATCGTCGTTTTGCAGGTGTTTTTTTGTATATTGAAGAGCTTGCCGAAAGCATCAGGTACTTTGAAGGGGTCACCCGTAAAAAACCCATATCTGACATCGTTCGTATCTTTGAGACAGTACGTCCGGAGTATGGCAATGCTATAGTGGATTTCGGGGACGATGCTGCGGTGATCGATATAGGGACAGATGATGTTATTCTCTTCGCAGCCGACGCCATCTGGGGCAAGATCGTTAACAAGAGTCCCTGGTGGACTGGCTATACCTCCGTGGTTGTGAATGTGAATGACATTTCTGCCATGGGCGGAAGACCTCTTGCAATGGTTAATGTCATGTCCTCCAGTGACCATGGTTCTGTTGAGGAGGTGATGAAGGGTATAAGGGATGGCATCAGGAAGTTCGGCGTACCCATGGTGGGAGGGCACATGCACCCTGACACTCCTTACAATTCCCTGGCTGTTGCAATAATTGGCATAGCCCGAAAGGACAGTATTATCCGCAGTGATTCTGCAAGACCAGGTGATGTGATCATCGCAGCCTACGATATGGATGGCAGGATAGGAAAGAACTCCCCATACAGCTGGGACACCACGTCGTTCAAGGAACCATCTGTTGTACGTGAAAGGTTCATGGTCATGCAAGAGATTGGAGAGAAAAGGCTCGTCACAGCCGGAAAGGACATAAGCAACCCTGGAACGATCGGCACCCTGGGGATGCTCTGTGAGGTGAGCAAGGTGGGGGCATCTGTGGATCTCAGGAAAATACCAAGGCCTGAAAATGTGGACTTCGGGCAGTGGCTCAAGATATACCCTGCTACGGGTTACATCCTGACCGCAAAAGAGGAAAATGCCGGTGAATGCATCGAAGTTTTCAAAAGGGCCGGTATTGTTGCCGCAGTTATCGGCAGTATCGAAGATACCTGTAAACTGGACATATACGATGACAGTGGGAGGGCGACAGTATTTGATTTCTCAAAGGATAAGATAACAGGGATCGGTATTTAATTGTATTAATTAACTAACTAAATAAATAACTAAATAAATAGGCTATTCAGGACATGGAGCTTTCATTATTAGCTATCGATCCATGCCTCTAACTCTTCTTTCAGGAACTTTTCAGCAGCCTGTACCTCTTCAAGTGTCCCTCGAAGTACGATGACCTCCCTTTCATCAGATTCCACTATTTTCACATTTACCTTCCTTCCAAGGGGTTCGAGGTCGAATTCCTCTACCAGGTCATAGATGATATATGAAGGAGTGCCTGGTGGTATTATTAGGTCATAGAGGTCTTCAAGCTCCACTCCATCTGCCTGTCCCAGGGATTTGCTTTCCTCCAGATCCTCAATTTGTAATCTTTTTGCCAATTTGATCACCCTGTGTTCAGGCTTGATAGTCCTCTCCGGATAAATAGTAATCGCTGCTGAAAAACGATTCATGGGTACGTGGAAGAATAAGGTCCCATCTGTTTGTATGACGCAAAAGGTAATCATGATTGAAATTAATAGAGATAATGATATGTTTGATGTGAACTTAATGTGTTCAGGAAGGATTTGAATGAGACTGATCGATATATCCGATTCCAGGGGACAGATACGTCTGGATTTTGCAGGGTGTAACATGCGTTGCCCTTACTGTGTCCATATACATAGGCCTATGAAAGAATGGCCCATGGAAGATATTGTGGAGTTTGCAAAAAGTTCCACGACTGAGAATATTTACCTTGGCGGTGCTGAACCTACACTGCAAAATGATCTTCTGGAACTTATCAGGCAGCTGAATGCTATAGGTAAGAAGGTAATTCTTAAATCGAATGGATTGAAACCTGATGTGCTGAAAAAGGCATTTTCCTATGTTGAGGGCTTTGTGCTTGAGATCAAGGCCCCGCATGATGATATTCCTGCTATTATGGAACTGACCGGATTGTCCGAAGAACGAAGCAAAGAGTATGTTGAACTGATGCACCAGTCGCTTGAGATCGCACGAAAGAAGTGGCTGAGGATCTGGATACGGGTCATACCCGAATACGTGAATGTTGACACCATGCCACATATACTGCCAGAACTTAAAGGAGCTTCGGAGGTCATGCTCTACCAGTTCATGAGCAACCCGGAATTCGACCTGCCTTTCAAGGGGCATGAAGAACCGGTTCCTCCATGGAGTGAGATCAGGGCACTGGGTGAGATGGTGCTTCCGGAAGTTCCTCTGGTGCGTCTGGTAGGGTCCCGGGGAAAGACGGTATTGAAATGATGGACCAGGTCCTGTCTGCATAGTTGTTATATCTGTTGCCAGCAGGTTCATATATGCCAATTGTGAACGATCCGGGTCCAGGGTATTACACAAAAGTTGCTATGATCCCTGGAAACTGCCTTTTCAGGGATACAGGTGCCCTTGAGCCTGACAACAAAACACTTTTCTTCATGTCAGAGGACCGCGGGCTTTGCACCCGCTTCAGGTACCACAGGCATAAGCTCGTGCTTATTCTCTCTGCCATGAGGTCTTACAGGGACTGTCTTGCCGAAAATTCCGATCTTCTCTATTATGGGATGGAGGACGCCACTCATCTGAGCTATGAAGAGAAGCTGTTTTCTGTTCTTGAGAAATGCAATGTCAAAAGTGTCGTGACTTATGTTTTTGAGGACATGGATCTTGAAGACAGGATCCGTGGTCTTTGCAGGCGGACGGGAGTATCATTGAAGACTGTGGAATCCCCTGGCTTTATGCTGACCATTGATGAATTTAGATCTTACCGCGGGGGCAGGAAAAAACTTCTGATGAACAATTTCTATATTTTCCAGCGAAAACGCCTGGGGTACCTGACAGACCCACAGGGACGGCCAGCGGGAGGAAAATGGAATCTTGATAAGGAAAATAGGAAACGTTTGCCTGCCTTTTTTCCAGTCCCGCCTGTACCTTCGGTTCCCGGGAGCAAACATACCGGCGCTGTGAAAAGGATAGTGGACGGACACTTTCCTTCCAACCCCGGGAAATGTTCGAATTTCTATCTTCCAACCACAAGGGAAGAGGCACTTGTATGGCTGGATGATTTTGCAAAGCAACGCCTGAAGGATTTTGGCCCTTATGAGGATGCTCTTAAAAGGAGCGAACCTTTTCTCTTCCATTCCGTGTTGTCCCCTTTGCTGAACACAGGCCTGCTAACGCCAGCGGAGGTGCTAGAAAAGGCTCTGGAGCATTACGGGAGGAACAGGGATGTCATACCCCTCTCCAGTATAGAGGGGTTCGTGAGACAGTTAATCGGTTGGCGTGAGTTCATGAGAGGCATGTACCATGGGCCCGGACTGAGGGGGAATTTTTTCGGGCATCACAGGAAGCTGGGCTGGAAATGGTACGAAGGAGATCTTGGTATCGAGCCGGTTGATGATGTTATCAGGAAAGTGCTTGAGTATGGCTATTGCCATCACATAGAGAGGCTCATGGTCATCGGGAATTTCATGCTGCTGTGCGAGATCCATCCAGATGAGGTCTACAGGTGGTTCATGGAGATGTTCGTGGATGCATATGAGTGGGTGATGGTGCCGAATGTCTACGGGATGAGCCAGTTCGCTGACGGCGGCACATTATCGACCTGGCCGTATATTTCGGGCTCTGGCTACATATTGAGGATGAGTGACTACAAAAGGGGAGAATGGTGTGACATATGGGATGCCCTGTACTGGAGGTTCGTTGACAGGAAAAGGGATATCCTGCAGAAGAATTTCAGGATGGGTATGATGGTGTCTGCTTATGACAGGATGGATGCTGAACGGAAAAGGAAGATGTCTTTGCTTGCTGAGGATTTTCTCGCGACATTGCAGCCCTGAAATTCTTTACAGGCCCTTTTCAGATGATGAATAGAGCTTGAATGAGTAGACCTGGATAAGACTGAAAATACCGGAATGAAAGGTATATCTGAGTTCTTTTCTATTGCTCCTGTCTGAACAGATGAGTGCATGGTCCTAAAATGTCTTCTTATTCATTGTACACCGGTAAATTTATTCGTTTTAAACCTATTATCTAGCTCTGATAGAAATGCAGGAATACAAATTAAAGCGTGGTTATAAAGCTGACATGGACAGGATCCATGAATGCCTGGCCGAGAGTTTCCCTGGCGAGATCAGGATGGAAGGTGATAAGTACGTTACCTCTTACGGGGTCCTTTCCAGCCTGACAGTATGGATCGAAGGTA
>JAFGCK010000107.1 GCA_016932675.1 Methanosarcinaceae archaeon
ACAGGGAATCACGATCATATTGTTAATTTCATTTACGATCTCGGTAACATGTGCATCCTTATCGGATAATACGGGGGACTTTTCTTCACCTGACATAACCTTGTTGGATGTCTTTACCGACGGAAACAATCTCAATATCGTTATATCTTGCGCAGATGACGTTGCAGATCATAGTTTCTACGGGGCAGTATTTGTTGATACGGACCAGAATACTTTGACAGGATATGCAGGCAATGGGGCGGATTATGTCTACCAGTTCAGTTATACGAGTATAATCTACTCCGAGCCCATGATAAGTACAACTTTGAATGACGATATAATAGATGCCAGCACACTCCAGGCACAGGGTAACATGATATACATTACATTGCCTCTGGGGCACTTGGGCAGTGATGACGGCATAGCTGATGTTTTTGTTGCTGTCCATGACCAGATGGTAAAGGCCCTTGACTTTGATCGGGCCCCCGATCACGGAGCAATGGATTCACAGACCGGAGAAGTAAAAGTTCCCCAAACAACCGAAAGCATGGCACAGGTCAGCGACCGGGCAGGTGACGGTGCTGCTGCTGACATAAAGAGTGTCGATGCTGCTGTTGACAGCGGAATGCTTTACGTACTTGTAACCTATGCCGGTGACGTGGAACCTTATGCATATTCATATGGAGAGGACATAACCGGATGGGTATGTGTGGACGTTGACCAGCATCTTGCCACAGGATTTACAAATACGGAGCAGGCACCCCCCACATTCGGAGTGGACTACATAATAGAATATACATTGGGAAGTCTGACAGGTACGGATGCAGCCATCAGGATGATAGACCCCGGTTCGGAATTGACAAAAGAAGGATACTCCGACACAACAACAATGCCATTGGGAATTCCATATAATGACGGCATGTTAAGGGTTTCAGGAAGCAAGGTATTGATCGGAGTGCCCCTTTCATTACTTGGGAATGATGACGGAAGCATGTACCTGACAGTTGATTCCTTCACAATACATGATGCACTTGGTGGCGACATGGACAGCATACCAGACAATGGCAGGGGAGCTATCGATACTTCCGATGGGTCCGTTAAGGCTTTGCTGAGTTATGCTGATGACAAAACAACATTTACGGACTCAGCATCCGATTCGACAGGATTTGGGGAAGACGGGGATGAGATAGTATGCATAGAAACTGGATTTGCTGAAGATAAAATGCTGATAACTGTCACCTACAGAAGTCTGAGCCTGGATGACGGTGCCATTACAAGTATTTCTCTTGATACGGACCAGGATGGATCAGAAGATTATTCGATAGCTTACAGCTTGATGTACGGAAAGCTAGCTGCTACCATGATCGGATATTATGGTGGGGAGTACGGAGTCAGGGAAGTCTCACATCTTGTAACAATGCAGGGTAATAAAATGTACCTGAGCATCCCTTCCGTATTCTTTGGTAATGATGACGGGAATATGGATATCTATGTAGAGACTGCTCTTGTAGTATACGGTGCCAGTATTCCCCAGACTGACCAGAGCAGGGAATGGCTTTCTGGAGAAGAGGTCAAGACCGGCATCGGTCAGGTTCACCTCAATCCTGATAAATCCAGTCGCACCCTTTATGACAGGGCTCCTGACACAGGATCATACACTATCGGAAGTGGCAAAAGTTACAAGCCTGCAACAGGAAATACAATTGTGGCGCAGGGGATACAGGAGGAGGCTTCACCCGGATTCTCAGGAATTATCGGATCCATCGCTTTGCTGATATGCTCTCTCATTCTGGGTAAGACAAGAAAACAATGGATCACAAAACAGGAGATATCTGAAATGAGGGGAAAATATAGGAAAAGGTGAATGTGCTTAATCGATAACACATTCATCATCGTTCGCGATGGCAACAAGTTCATTTATGCAGGCTACTGCCATTGGTGTCCCGCCACGTGTCCCCACGCATGTAATGGAAGGCACCGGGGTGTTCCTGACAGCTTCCTTCGATTCTGCGGCATTGACAAATCCCACAGGCGTGCCCACAACGATGGCCGGCCTGATGCCATGCTCGATCATCCTGCATACTGCAAATGCAGCGGATGGCGCATTCCCTATGGCTACGATCGAGCCTTCAAGTATGTCCCTGCACTTCAGGAAACCAGCTGCAGTCCTTGTGATGCCATACCTGCGGGCAAGTTCTGCATCCTCATCCCTGTCGAGCACACAGATAACCTCGCAGTTGTGTCCCCTCTTGGTGATCCCTGCCTTGACCATGTTGATATCGACAAGGATAGGAACGCCTTTTTTGATGGCTTCCACGCCTGCTTTGATAGGATCGTTGACAAAGCGCATTATTTCCGCAACCGTGGGGTCACCTGTTGAGGTCACACAGCGCTGTCTCACGCGGTCCTCGATTGTCTCATCACCTACAAGTTTGCGGGCAATGTTACGGCTGGTCATGTAGATGGCCTTTGCCTCATCGGTATGTGACCCCAGGTCATTACAGATAGCAACAAGCTGCGGATCGATCTCAGTGGTCATTTTCACAAGCTCTTCAAGACTTGCGTCTGTCTTTTTGGATTCAGTAGTCATATTTACGGTGATACCCCCTTGGAGTTATTATCCTCTTGCCATAAGGTGAGTCCCATATGCGGGAATCGTTTGTAGTGATAAGGATCGTGGTGCTCATGTCCACCCAGTCATTGTGGTCCATTACTTCACCAAGGGTCGTGACTATGTAATCCTGGTCGCTGCCCCTGAGGGCATTCTTCACAAGGCCCACAGGGACGGAATCGTCCTTATGTTTTCTTATGATATCGATGGCCTTTGAGAAGTTGGATCTGCGCTGGCGGCTCTTTGGATTGTACAGTGACATCACAAAGTCTGCGGATGCCGCTGCTTCCAGCCTTTTCTCTATGACCTCCCATGGTGTCAGAAGGTCACTGAGGCTTACAGTACACATGTCATTGACAATGGGAGCGCCAAGCACACTGGCAGCTGCCGTAATGGCTGTCACGCCAGGGAGGACCTCTATCTCGACATCAAGACCTGCGTGTTCTGCAACTTCAAGCACCAGCCCTGCCATGCCATAGACGTTTGCATCCCCGCCGCTTATCATGGAAACAATGTTCTCCTGTGCAAGCTCCACTGCTCTACGCGAGCGGTCGACCTCCTTGCCCATGGCGCTGCGAACTATCTCCTGTTTGTCCAGGAGGCTTGCTATCTGGTCGAGATATGTGCCGTTGCCGACAACATAATCCGAATTGCGGATAACATCCATTGCCCTGACCGTCAGCTGTTCCACAGACCCCGGTCCTATGCCGATAATGTAAAGCTTTCCTTTTGCCTTACTCTGCGATTGCGATTGTGACCCTTCCATATACCTTCTTCCTTAGTATCAATTCCTTTTTTTCCGACAGTGCCAATGCGGCCGGCTCTGCCACACCTGTAAGCCCGAAGCGTTTTGCCTGCGAAGCCGAAGGTGTATCATAGTTGTTCAATTCGTCGTGATCTATGAACGTGATGTTTAGTCCGAGGGCCTTTGCTGCATCATGCAACCCTGCCTCGTTCTCCTTGAGTTTTGCGGATGCCAGCCCATCCACTTCATCAATGCTCCTGCCTGCCTCCGCAAGTGCATTGTTTATGGCATCGATCGCCTCCTGGCTGGTGACGCCCTTTCTGGACCCGATACCAATGATCATGTTTTTTCAGTCTCTTGCTTACTCTTTTTCAGGACAGAGACATCGTCCCCGACTATGACTATCCTTGGGCCCTTTATCTCTAGAACCTCCACATCCTCATCAAGCAGGGCGCAGTTGACCTGCACGGTGGATGATCTGTTGACGATCTCGCATCCGAGTGCCCGGGCAATGCCTTCGACAGAATTCCGGTTATGGACCTCGGTGGCAGTCGTGACAACAGGGATCGGTCCGATCTTTGCTATCTTTCTGACGATCTCATTGCCTCCATGGTGCCCTCCAAGAAGCGGGATTGCGAAGTTCATGCTGGAATCAACCACAATGACCGCCGGGTCCTTCCATTTGTCCTCGATGAGCGGCGCGATCTCACGCACAACTATGCCGGTGGCGAATACAGCCACAATGGCATCGTATTCCTCGAAGGCCTTTTTGAAGATACCTTTGTTATACACCAGGACATCGGCATCCAGATGTCCTGCCAGGCGCTCAGCAACCTCCAGATTTCTCTCAAAGGTTATGACAGCGGTTCTTGTGCCACTCCGTATAGGTAAGACCTCCCGAAATTGCCGTACTCTACAGGCTCGACTACCCCGCCGATGAGGATCATCGCGGAGCGCTTGATGCCTGCCGCCCTGACCTTGCCGGCGATGTTTGAGACCGTGCCTTTTATGATCTTCTGGTCAGGCCATGATGCATGGAAGACGACCGCAACGGGTGTGTCAGGTGAATATTCCACCTTTTCCATGATCTGTTCTATCTTCTGGGTCCCAAGGAAGATCGCCATGGTTGCATTGTGCCTTGAGAGCTCTTTTATCCTGTCCTTTTCAAGTGTCTTGCCTGCAGGACGGGTGATAATGAGTGTCTCTGAGACATCGTTCAATGTAAGCTGGGTCTTCAGTGCGGCCGCGGTTGCGAACACCGAGGAAACGCCGGGTATGATCTCGACCTCCACATCGAATTTCTTCAGTTCCTCTATCTGCTCGACGATAGAACCATAGAGTGAAGGGTCGCCACTGTGCAGTCTTACGACCTTCCTGCCTGCTTCCAGGTTATCAACGATAAGCCTGTTGGTTTCGTCAAGGGTGAGTCCGTAGCTATCGATCTTCTCACCTTTGGAGTAGTTAAGTATTTCGGGGTTAACAAGGGAACCTGCATATATTACAAGGTCAGCCTCCTCAAGAAGCTCTTTTCCCATTACGGTAATATATTTCGCATTCCCCGGGCCTGAACCAATAAAATAAACCTTCCTGTCCGTCATCTGGATCCTCCCTGTGGTCATTGCTTCTCTGCAAAGATTATACTGAAATAGTTCCCTTTCTCAGGGATCTTATCCCTCTCTGTGACAATAAGTTCCCTGTCACTGAAAAGGCGTTCGCAGAAAGTGAATTTGTTAAAACCTTCCTTCTCATAGGAATCGATTATCTCCACAGGCCTGCTTGCCTTCAGCCTGATCCTGTATTTACTGTCGGAACCATCACTGACCTCGAACGAGGAGTCAACTTCCAGTCCGGTCTGTGCGGCAAAGGATGTGATGGAACTGATGCCCGGAATTGTCGCTGTTTCCACTCCAGGGTAGAATTTTTTCATTACGCGTTTTAAGTGAGTGAATGTTGAGAAAAAGTTCGGGTCACCTATCAGGCCAAATGCCACAAGTTTCTTTTTCGATTCCTCTGCAAGCATGTCAGCATTCTTTTTCCATACTGCATTGAGCACTTCATAATCCGTCAGCATTGGGAATTCCAGAATCTGTGCATCAGCATAGGGTTTTACAAGGTCTGCTGCAAGCCGGCCGGGAACATATACCTTATCTGCCTTTTTCAGGGTCTCAACGGCTTTAATTGTCAAAAGTTCCGGATCACCGGGTCCAAGTCCTACTCCTATAAGCATTTTTTAATCACCATTACTTTTTTTTGCACCTGACCTGCCGACTATAATGTATACCGGATTCTCAGGTTTGAACATGGTCTCACCTGTCAGTGCTACACCACGTGAAACGATCAAATGAAGTACCTCGTCGAATAAGCCAAGTTCTTTCATCTTGTTTATTACATTTACGACTGTCTCTATCCTGACCGCATTGACAACGACGCTACCTACTTTTTTCTCGGCGAGGACCTCCAGAACACGGGCGATGTTCTTGGAACCGCCGATAAATGCACAATCAATACTTCCTGATGCTTGTGTTTCAAGAATCTCTGAAGATTCTCCTGAATGGATCGTCACGTTACCGACATTGAAGGAATCGAAATTCTTCCTCGCAACCTCAATGGCCTCATCCCTTGCGTCGATGGCATGGATCTTCAGGTCATGCACCATCCTGTAAGCCTCGATCGATACGGCTCCTGTGCCACAGCCTATGTCAAAGAAATTGCACCCGTCCTTTAAATCAAGTTTGGAAAGAGAAACAGCAATTATCTCAGGTTTTGTAGGTCCGCCACTTACGCGCAAAAGTTCTGTCATGTTCCACCTTAAATAAGATAAATTTGAGTTACTGGAGTTAAGTAGATATAACTTGTTCCTCATAAAACTGTTGCATTATTGCGATATAGTATTTCGTTTCAATAATATTTATGGCGGTAGCAATGGAAAATAAGAAAAATGCTAAGAAGTTATTGGTGCTGGGTACCGCATCCGATGTTGGCAAGAGCATAATGGTCACAGGGCTGTGCAGGATCCTGTCCCGAAAATTCAGGGTTGCACCATTCAAGGCCCAGAACATGAGCCTGAACTCATGGATCACAAAGGATGGCAAGGAGATCGGGATCGCCCAGGCGATACAGGCCAAAGCCGCCGGTGTGGAACCCACCGCAGACATGAACCCCGTGCTTCTTAAGCCTAAAGGGGACAGGACATCTCAGGTGATCGTGCTTGGAGAGCCTTATGCGGACAGATCCGCAGGTAGCTACTATGATTCCATTGAGGAAATGCACGGCGTGCTGAGGGGAGCCCTTGAAAGACTTGAATCGGGATACGAGCTGATAGTCATGGAAGGGGCAGGAGGTGCAGCAGAGATCAATCTGTATGACCGCGACATAGTGAACATCGGAACCGCACGCATCACAGAAGCTCCCATCATCCTTGTGGGTGATATCGAGTCAGGCGGTGTTTTTGCGAGCCTTTACGGGACAAAGGCCCTGCTCCCTGAAGATGTGAGCAGGAACCTCCGGGGTTTTGTTATCAACAAGTTCAGGGGTGATCCTGCAATACTCGAGCCCGGTCTCAGGCAACTCGAAGAGTTGACAGGTGTGCCCGTACTTGGTGTTTTGCCTTACTATGACCTGAGGATCCCTTCCGAGGATTCCATGGCCATAAGGAAAAAGAAGAGGGTCAAGGATGCGGAGCAGAATATCAACGATGTTGATATCGCTGTCATTCGCCTTCCACGGATATCCAATTTCACCGATTTCGAGCCCCTGGAGAGGATCGCACGTGTACGGTATGTGAATCTGGACGAGGATCTGGGTAATCCTGATTGCGTGATAATACCGGGTACAAAGAATACCATAAGTGATCTGCTTGACCTGAAAAAGAGTGGCATGGATGCCCGGATACGCAGGCTTAAGGGCAGGGCAGCTATCTTCGGGATCTGCGGAGGCTACCAGATGCTTGGCAGGGTCATCCATGATTCAGGTATAGAGAATGGGGTCGAGGCAGACTACGAGGGTCTTGGCCTGCTGGACATCGAGACATCCTTTGGTGAGTATAAGAAAACGACGGTCCAGGTAAGGAAAAAGATAGTTGCTGGCGGACCTGTCTTCAGGAACATCAGAGGCGACGAGATATGGGGCTATGAGATCCACATGGGAGCTACAAAGACACCCAGGACCGTTTTTGGTGATGATGGCAGCATTGATGAGAGTGGTACTGTGGTGGGCACGTACCTGCATGGCCTGTTCGAGAACGAGAACATAAGGCATGCCCTCATGATATACCTGGCCGAGAAGAAAGGCGTGGACTATCACCCTGAAGCTGTCACCACCGAGGAAGAGGCATATGATGAGCTTGCACAGATCGTCGAAAGCTGCCTCGATATGAAGAAGATCTATGAAATGATCGAAGACCAGTAAAGGTCTTCATTCTTTTGATATCTGTCAGTCAATGATAGTATCTGATAACTTTTTTCGATCAATCTTTTTTGAGCCTTATGGCCCGGGTTTAAAAGCTCTGATTTGAACGTCTTTAATTGTTTGATGTCTTTTTTGGTATAACTATCTATTGTAAACTCTTCTATAATTAAATGTCAATCGAAATTAGTATATATTGCCTTAGTTATTTTAGGGGTACCTACAAAACATAATGGTACAAAAGGTTATGATATGAATAAAAGAACACTGGACCAGATCGAACCTGATAATTCTGTAAAGGTTTTGAAAGTAACAGGCCGGAAGTCCTCGAGAAAGAGAATCCTGGATATGGGCCTGACTCCCGGAACAAGGGTGGATGTCATTCGAAGGGCACCTCTTGGAGACCCGGTAGAATTCAGGCTCAAAGGTTACAACCTCTCTCTCAGGAAGAGGGAGGCAGAAACCATACTTGTCGAATTTGTAGGATCAACATAAATGGGGTATAAGCCGGATGGTGGTTAAATGACTGAAAAAATAACTGTAGCCCTTGCAGGCAACCCCAATGTTGGAAAGACCTCTATATTCAATGCCATCACAGGTTCAAAACAACATGTAGGCAACTGGCCGGGTGTAACGGTAGAACGAAAGATGGGAAAGAGGGTTCACAATGATGTTGAAATGGAAATTGTAGACCTTCCCGGAACCTATAGCCTTACAGCTTATTCTCTTGATGAGATCATAGCACGTGATTTCATCATTGAAGAAAAACCTCATATTGTGATACAGGTCATTGATGCGACAAATCTTGAAAGGAACCTTTATCTTACGACCCAGCTCATGGAACTGGGAGCAAAACTGGTGATTGCGCTCAACATGACCGATCTTGCCCTTGCAAAGGGTGACAGTATTGACATAAGTAAAATGCAGGAGTACCTTGAAGTCCCGGTAATATCCACCGTAGGGAGCAGGGGTGGTGGGATCGAAGGGCTTCTTGATGCTGTTACGGATGAGTTACGCAAGACACGGCCCACAGAGAATATCTTCACCTATGATGCCGGGATCGAGAAAAGATCCGGGGAGATTGAGACAATCCTTAACAGCGACCCGTATTTTGCGCACTATCCTGCAAGATGGTTCAGTATGAAGCTGCTTGAGGGTGACGAGAGCATAATCAAAAAAGCAGTGGAGAGTGACAGGTATCCTGAGATCCGGGAGGTACTGGATAAAACTGATGCCTACAGTCTGGAGTCAAGGATCGCAGACCAGCGATACAGAACAATACAGACGATGCTAAGACAGGTGTGCAATATCAACACCAATCGTCTCAGTGGCTCTGATATGGTGGATCGTGTGGTCACAAACAAATATCTGGGAATTCCTATCTTCCTGTCATTTATGTGGGCTGCCTTTGAGCTCACTTTCAGTTTTGCAACACCTTTCATGAACATGATCGATGTATTCTTTGGATGGCTTGCAGAAGCAGCGGCAAATGCCATCTCCATACCCTGGCTTGCCTCCCTTGTAGGGGAAGGTATCATCGCAGGCGTGGGTTCAGTTGTAATTTTCCTCCCCAACATCCTGTTGCTTTTCTTCATGATATCCCTCATGGAGGACAGTGGATACATGGCAAGGGCTGCGTTTATCATGGACAAGGTAATGAGCAGGACAGGACTTCATGGAAAATCCTTCATTCCTCTTGTCATGGGATTCGGGTGTAACGTACCTGCTATTATGGCAACACGTACCATTGAGGACAGCAGGGACAGGCTTGTTACAATACTTGTAGCACCTTTTATCTCATGCGGAGCCAGGCTTCCTGTTTATGTGCTGCTTGCAGGTACATTCTTCGGGAGGGATGCAGGACTTGTGATCTTCGGCCTGTATGCCCTGGGGATCCTGGTTGCCCTTTTAAGTGCCAGGCTGATGCGCAGCACGGTGATCAGGGGAGAAGATACTCCGTTTATCATGGAACTTCCTTCGTATAAATTGCCGACACTGAAAGGAAGTGCTATCCACATGTGGGAAAGAGGAAAGATCTACCTCAAAAAAGCGGGAAGTATCATACTGGTCGGCGTTGTAGGAGTATGGCTGCTTGCATCAATTCCTGCCCCGGGCAGCGGGGGAACCTTTGCTTCCGGGGAGATCTATGGTACCACGAACTCGGTGATCGGTTTCACAGGGCAGCTCATAGAGCCTCTTGTAGCGCCTCTTGGATTTGACTGGAGAATTGCAGTGGCACTGGTGTTCGGGGTTGTTGCAAAGGAGATAGTAGTCGGGTCAATGGGTGTGCTCTATGGAGCAGGCGAAGATGAGGAAAGCCTTTCAAATATACTTGCAGCCGGGGCGATGACACCACTTGCAGGTTTGGGACTTATGGTATTTACATTGCTGTACGTGCCATGTTTTGCCTGTATAGGCGTCATTAAGAGGGAAACCGGCTCATGGAAATGGACCCTGTTCCAGTTGTTGTACGGCACGACCCTTGCATGGATGTTAGCATTTCTGGTTTTCCAGGTGGGCAGCAGGACAGGGCTGCTTGCCTGAACCATTGTTGAAAAAGGAGTTTGATATGAATGAAACAGGATTATGGGAACAGGGAAATGATCTTTGCAGCACTTTCAGGAGCGCTGTATACGATATTCGGGATATTTCAAATAGCAGAGGGATTCGGAATAAATACCGGAATGCCAGAAATGATATTCATTCCAGGCGATATTCCGGGCGGATCCTGCCTTATGGTCCTTGGTGCTGTGTTCCTCTATGGATTAAAGGAAATGCTGCAAGGTATAAATGCAGGCGTGTCTTTTGTCTATGTGGGAATACTGATGTCGCTTGTATTCATGGCAGTCTATCTGCTTGTAATGGGTGGCAATATGCTTGATTCCATTATTGTCCCTGAGGACTACGAAGGATGGAATATAATGGAGGCTTTCAGGCCCGGGATCTATCTTGGTTTTCTTCCTCTTATGGGAATGCTATGCTGGAAGGACCGTTTTTCACTGCATGAGGTACTTGTTTTCAGGGAGGGTGCATAATGGTAGCTGGCTACAGATTCTTCCTGAGAAGGATTGCTGCAATGATAGATCAGAAAGAAAATCTCACCATCATGACCATTGCCCAAAGGCTTAACCTCAGGCAGGATGAGTTCAGGGACCTCCTGAACATAATGGTCAAAAGAGGAGACATTGAATGCATCAGTGAAAACAGAACCGGGTGCGGTGGTGGATGCAAAAGTTGTTCTAAGGTCTGTGCGGGGCCTGAGCTATTTTCACAGAACAGAAATGTGAAGTCATACAGGCTGACTGAAAGGGGAAGGGCAACCTGCGACGGTTTGTCCTGATCTGGAGGTCATAAACAACTTTCAAGTTACTGTAACCTGTACCATGTTTTAATGAAATTTGTCCACTGAATCATGAAAAACTATTTTTGCTATTAGAAGTTAGATATTTAAAGTGGATGAGGAAAGGATTCGTGTCAGTCTCAGCAGGGACCTGACACTTTTTGATATTACAATGATAGGAATTGCCGGTATGATAGGCGCCGGCATCTTTGCACTCACCGGTTTTGCCACAGGGCTTGCAGGTCCGGCAGTTCTTCTTGCATTCCTGCTTAATGGAGTAATTGCTACTTTTACCGGGCTTGCATACGCCGAGCTTGGTGCGGCTCTCCCTGAAGCAGGCGGAGGGATCATCTGGATCAAAGAAGCGCTGGGTAACTACTTTGCTTTCTTCGCAGGATGGATCAACTGGATAGCACACACAATTGCCTGTGCATTATATGCAGTGACATTCGGAGCGTTTTTTTCAGAATTCCTTGTGATGTTCCTGGGTTTTGAAGGGATTCTGCAAGCCACCATGATAAAAATGTCGGCCGTGGGTATCGTTACCATGATGACCTATCTCAATTATCTCGGGGCAAAAGAAAGTGGAAGGTTCGGCGGATTTATTACTCTTTTCAAAATATTCATCCTTGTAGTCTTTGCAGGATTCGGGATATACAGAACACTAACACAACCCGACTGGATAGCCACATTTACCCTGAATCCTTCGTTCATACCAAATGGTGCCACAGGCATACTTGTTGCCATGGGATTCACATTCATAGCCTTTGAAGGTTATGAAATAATAGTTCAGAGTGGTGAAGAGGTCAAGGATCCTGACAGAAACATACCCCTTGCAATTATTATATCGCTCTGGACGGCGGTGCTCATCTATATTCTCGTTGCATTTGCATTGATGGGTTCTATCAGATCGGACATACCAAGCTGGACGTATCTGGGACAATTGGGAGAGTTCAGCATGATAAGGGTCGCTGATCAAATTATGCCATTGGGTGCTATCGTAATAATAATCGGAGGACTTGTTTCAACTCTCAGTGCCATGAACGCAACAGTCTATTCATCATCAAGGGTTGCATTTGCCCTTGGAAGAATGGGACATCTGCCCGAGTCCCTTTCAAGGATAAACGAAAGGAACAGAACACCTCATTTCGCTATTTTTTTCAGTTATATATTGATAGCTTTGATGGCACTTGCCCCAATCGAATACGTGGCTGCTGTTGCGGATGTAATGTTCATTATCCTTTTTGTCATGGTAAATTCCGTGCTGATAATCCTGAGGCTCAGGAGACCTGACATAAAAAGGACCTTCAAAATGCCCCTTGTCCCCTATCTTCCTATCATTGCGATCATATCCCAGATTGCCATCGGATACTTCCTTATAACAGAGATCGAACATGCAACTTTTATTGTAGAGGTTGCCATAGTATGGTTTGTTGCAGGATCGTTCGTTTATTACTCATATTCCGAAAAAGAATTGAAGAAAAGGACTTTGCCATACAGAAGGAAGGTCTACGAAGAGAAACCACTCGAACTGGAAGGCTATAAGATACTCGTTCCTGTTAAAAACAGGGCAACTGCACCTAAACTTGCAAGACTGGCCGATTCCATTGCAAAAGCAAAGAATGCACATATCATCTTCCTGGAAGTAATAACTCTACCGGAATCCACACCGCTCTCTGCAGCACATGATTCTCTGGAAAAACAGAAGAGCTTTATCAAAGATCTGCTGGAAAAAGCAAGTGTTCCGGCAGGTGGAATCCTCAAGGTCGGTAGAAAAGCATCCGAGAATATACTTGATACCATCGAAGAAGAAAAACCGGACCTGGTTCTGATGGGCTGGAGAGGCAGGACGTTCAGAAGTGATTTCATCCTCGGAAGTACTATAGATATGGTATTGCTAAAAGCCAGATGTGATGTTGCAATTGTGCGGTTCAGCAAGGATGAGGATGTTCATATCAAAAAGATTCTGCTTCCGACGGCCGGAGGACCACATTCTTCATTAGCTGCTGAGCTTGCAAATGATATTGCCGGGCAGGAAGATTCAATGATCACAATACTGCATGTAGGTGAGACATCCGATGTCAAAGAGCAGGCAATGCATCACTTCGAAGGCATTCAGGAAATTTTGCAGGATGTAAGAACCACAGAAAAATTCCTTGTTTCCGGTAACGTTACAAAAACAATTGCTGCAGAAGCGGATAAAAATGATGTTATGTTCATTGGTGCCACTAACAGACTTTTCCTCAAAAATTTTCTGCTTGGTGTTTTCCCGGAAAAGATCATCCAAAAGACCGATAAGACCATGATAATGACAAGAAAATGGGTCAAGATGATGGATGTCTTGAAATGATGATCAGAAAATGACCTTTCTTTTTTGGATTCCTGTTAAAATCGGACATCTGCTCCTCCAGAATGGCATATTCCTGTGATATTGATTTTTGAAAAGCCATAACTCTTATATGCTATTAAGCATTTTTAATCAGTATTGTACAGACATATACATCAATGTTAAGAAGGTGCTAAAATGAAAACATACATAAAGAAGGTAAGTGAAGGGCAGGACCTCACAATAGAGGAATCAGAGGATGCCATCACAAAGATATTCACAGAGGCCACCGACGCACAGATCGCCGGTCTCCTCATTGCCCTTAAAATAAAGGGAGAGACTCCCGGGGAGATCGCGGGATTTGCCATGGGGATGAAGAAGGCTGCCAATACGATAGAGCCACGTGTTGACGGAGTGCTTGTTGACGTGGTGGGTACCGGCGGGGACCTGTATAATACGATCAATGTCTCGACCGCATCTGCCATTGTGACCGCAGCAGCCGGCGTGGCCGTTGCAAAGCATGGGAACCGTTCCATAACCTCTCTCTCTGGAAGTGCCGATGTGCTCAAAGAGCTGGGCATTAAGGTAGACAAGCAACCTGAGGAAGTGAAGGAGTCCATTGAAAAGGCAGGAATAGGTTTCATGTTCGCTCCAGTCTTCCATCCAGCAATGAGAAGGGTAGGTCCGGTCAGGCAGGAAATGGGAGTAAGGACGGTTTTCAATATACTCGGGCCTTTGACAAACCCCGCAAATGCGAGCGCCCAGCTGGTGGGTGTTTTCGACAAGAGGCTCTGCGAGCCTTTTGTGCAGGTAATGAAGGAGCTGGGAGTGGAAAGGGCAATGGCCGTGAACGGCGACGGCATGGATGAGATATCGAACGTCTCGGAAACGTATGTTGCCGAACTCAGGAACGGTAAGGTCAGCACATATACCCTCACTCCTGAAGAGCTGGGGATCCAGAGGGCAGCAGCAACTGATATAATGGGCGGCACACCCAGAGAGAATGCGCAGGATATTATACGCATACTGAAGGGTGAGAAGGGACCAAAGAGGGATATTGTTGTAATGAACTCAGCAGCAGCCCTTTATGTCGCAGGCAAGGCCGACTCCATAAAGGAAGCCGTTCCTATGGCTGAAGAGTTAATTGACAGCGGTAAAGCAATGGAAAAACTCCTTGAGTTCAGTGATGATCCGAAAGTCTGCGAGGCTTTGAATGGGTATGGTTCCCCGAGTGAAGATATGCGGTATGCTGTCTGCCAGTGACATAGGGATCGCAGTGAACTGTGGTGCTGATGCAGTTGGCTTCATAACGGATGTGCCGGTGAACACTCCAAGGAAAATTGATGCGCAAACAGCATCCGAACTTGTGGAGCAGGTGCCTGCCTTCGTGAGCTCGGTACTTGTGATCATGCCGGCAGACGGGCATGAAGCGCTCAGGCTTATCGACAGGGTAAGGCCTGATATTGTCCAGCTTCATAATGATCTGGGGACCGATGATATCGAACTCATCAGGAACGGGACCGACCGGAAGATAGTGAAGGTCATCACCGTGCCCGTGGAGGGGAATTCTGTGGTCGATGCCCTGATATCCCGGATCGATTCTCTCGCTGACAATGACCTGGTGGATGCGATACTGCTTGATTCTGGAAAGGCAGGCATGAGCGGCGGGACCGGGATTGTCCATGACTGGTCGGTAAGCAGGGAGATCGTCGGAGCGGTCGATGTACCTGTGATCCTTGCGGGAGGATTGAAACCGGATAACATCCGAAATGCGGTGGAACAGGTAAGGCCTTTTGCAGTTGATACTGCATCAGGGGTGGAAACTGGAGGAAAGAAAGACCCTGCCAAGGTGTGCAGGTTCGTAAGAGAAGCAAGGTGTGCCAATGGTTGATTTCGATCTTAGCAAAGAAGAGTTCATATCCCTGGTCAGGGGATCACAAAAACCTGTCATCGTGCAGCTGATGACAAAGCTTGCGAGCATCTGCAGCCCCCTCCAGTTATACGCGACCCTGCAGAATGCTGGCCACTCATATCTGCTTGAGTCAGTAGAGAAAGAAAAGAAGCATGCAAGGTATTCATTTGCAGGTTCCGACCCTGAGATAGTCGTCTCGATCAGGGACAGGTTCCTGACAATAGAGTGCCAGCAGAACTCCGAGCTAACGAAGTACATCTATGGGAAGGTAAAGGCCATGGGTGAGACCGAGTCACTGATAGGCGGAAAGTTCAGGGTCAAGATCGAAGAGGGAAAGGATGCGCTGGATGCGTTCCGTGATATCTTTCCCACAAGCAACGAAACGGTCCTGCTGAACCAGAAGCGCTTTGACAGGCAGACCTTCCTGGGAGGGGCCATCGGCTACAACAGCTACGATTTTGTGTATGGTTCCTGGCTGGGAATGGAAAAGAAAGCAGATGCCGATACTCCGGATATGCATTTTGCCATCATGACGAAGACCTTTGTCTTCGATCATATCACCAATGAGACGTATATTGTGATCACTCCTTTCCTGACAGATAACAGCGACCCCGGGGCTGTCTATGAACATGCATATGCCGATGCACAGATGATGGAGCGCTCCCTGCACATGTCATCAGTTATCGGGATAAGCGACAGCATACCCGGGAATGTGAAGTATGAGGAGCCTGTTCCCAATACGGACCAGAAAACATTTGAAAAGGCTGTCCTGGCCGCAAAGCAGCATATCATCGATGGTGACATCTTCCAGGTTGTAATATCAAGAAGATATACTGTAAAGATGAACCAGACGCCCCTGCAGCTCTACATCAGGCTCAGGAACATCAACCCCAGCCCTTACATGTACATATTCAACTTCAGGGACACAGGCATTGTGGGCTCCAGCCCCGAGACGCTGATGACAGTCCATGATAATAAGGTAATAACCAATCCTATAGCGGGTACATGTCCCCGCGGCAGGGACGATGAGGAGGACAGGGAACTTGCGGAGAAGATGCTCAACGACGGGAAAGAGTGTGCAGAACATGTAATGCTTGTTGACCTTGGGCGCAATGACGTGAGGATGGTTGCAAAGGGGGGGACCGTAAAGGTCGATGACCTGATGAGTGTGATCAAGTATTCCCACGTGCAGCATATCGAAAGCACTGTCAGCGGAGAGATGCGGGAAGGGTGCGACCAGTTCGATGCCACAAGGGCTATCTTCCCCGCAGGTACGCTTTCCGGCGCTCCCAAGATAAGGGCCATGGAGATCATAGACGAGCTCGAAACGGAGTCCAGGGGGATCTACGGCGGGGGTGTGGGTTACTATTCCTGGAACGGGGATGCTGATTTTGCTATAGTGATCAGGACAGTGCTGATAGAGCATAACACAGCATACGTACAGGCAGGTGCCGGTATCGTTGCGGATTCCGACCCTACTTATGAGTTCGAGGAGACCGAAAGGAAAATGGCGGCGATGATAAAGGCGGTCGGAGGTAAATAATGAAAGTACTGTTCATCAATAACAGGGATTCCTTTGTGTGGAACCTGGTGGACTATGTTTCCATATTCGAGCCAGACACTGTGGTTGTCCCGAACACCATCTCTCCTGATGAGGTAAGGGATATATCCCCGGATGCCATAGTGGTATCACCAGGGCCCGGAACGCCTCACAGAACAGAGGATATAGGCACCTGTCTGGATATCATCAGGGAATTCGGACCGGATGTCCCGGTGCTCGGGGTATGTCTTGGGCACCAGGCCATAAACACGGCTTTTGGCGGCAGCATCGGGCATGCCAGGAGCGGGCCCATACACGGGAAGACATCCGACATAAGCCATGGGGGGTCGCGGCTCTTTGATGGGGTCCCTGATATCTTCAGGGGCGGTCGGTATCATTCCCTTGCAATTAAGGAACTTGCCGGCGGCCTGAAGGTGACAGCGAGGACCTGGGATGATATTATCATGGCAGTGGAACATGTAGAGTATCCGATATACGGGGTCCAGTTCCATCCGGAATCCATACTTACAGAGCAAGGCATGAAGATAATCGAGAACTTCCTCAAAATAGCAGGAATGCATAAGGATTAAGCCTTTGCACTCCTTTAGAGGACCATGCTTGTGGGAATCACCGGGACTCCCGGCACAGGAAAGACCGCTGTGACAGCCCGGCTGGAAAAAAAAAGGCAGTATCAGGTGATCCACCTCAATGAGCTTATCAGGGAAGAGGGGCTCTACTGCGAAGTTGACCGTGAGAGGGACTGTGTCGTTGCTGATATGGACCTTGTGGAAAAAAGGGTCATGGAACTTATCGACAAAAGGTATCCTGCAACCCTGCTGGATAGCCACCTGTCCCATCATCTATCAGATTCGGTTATCGTGCTCAGGACAAAGCCTGATATACTCGGGGAAAGGCTTGCAAAGAGGGGCTATTCTGCAGAAAAGATCGGGGAGAACCTGGATGCTGAAGCACTGGATGTTATACTGGTGGAATCCGTTGAGTGGTGTGAGAGGGTCTTTGAGGTCGATACCACAAATCAGTCAGTTGACTATACCGTTGCCTCTGTAGAGGAGATCCTGAGGTCGCTTGTAAAAGGGGAGACTGAGAAAGTGGCACAGAGATATAAGCCGGGATCTGTGGAATGGAGTGAGGATTTTTACGGATAGTTCCTGCCATTTGTTTACCTGCCAGTGGCTTTCCAGAACTGTAGCAAAATATCTTTAGTTGCGCTTGCAATGACAGCTTTATTAAATGGTACTTGCTGTGTCCTTCCTGAATTCCACGGCTGATGCAACCATCATCAAAAAGCCCAGTACAGCACTTAACAGGCTTTCAATGAAATATGCATGTGAGAACAATGCAATTGTCAGGGTGATGCCTGCAAGTAGCTTCAGAACGGGCAAATTGTGTTTTGACAGCACTCTGATCGATGTGAACAATACTGCAGCCGCAATGATGTTCAATACGAGCGAATGGCCGGGGCAGACAAAATAGGCGGCCAGTCCGATCGATATTCCCAGAAGGAACAATACAACTCCAGCTATCATCCGCACATCAATACCTTTCACCGGCGAACCCATAAAAAAACCTCCCAGCTTCCTACAATTTGAATATTGGATGTTAAGTTACGCATCAATAAAAATTTTTTGGTACAAAACGTGCATTTTTCAATTGTGTAACAATACCATCTGCAAGCTGTTCATTTTATGTTGTTGTTTAAGAATGTATAGATATTTGCCTGCAAGCAACGGAAAGGAATGATATGACAAAAACATTTGCTTACGGGCACAAGCAAAAACTAGATAAGTCCTGCGGTAAACACTGTATCACAAAACGTTAGTCCTGTGAACTGCCGAGGTGACAGAGTGGCTAATGTGGCCGCCTGCAGAGCGGTTTTCCGGGAGTTCGAATCTTCCCCTCGGCATTGTTTTTATAAATATCCCGTGTAAAATCCCGTGTGAATGGATCGTGGTGATCTTTGATGGTGCTCAGAGTCTATAATACTTTAACGCGGCAGATCGAGGATTTCGTGCCGCTCAATGACAAAAAGGTGAATATGTACGTCTGCGGCCCCACAGTCTATGACCACTGCCATCTGGGCCATGCCAGAAGCTACATATCCTTTGATATGATCAGGCGCTACCTCGTTTACAGGGGATATGACGTCAGATACGTCTCGAACATAACAGATGTTGATGACAAGATAATAGCCAGGGCAAAGGAGACAGGCCGGGATCCATTTGAACTGTCTTCCAGGTTCACACTTTCCTTTATTGAGGATATGGATGCACTCAACGTGCTAAGGCCTGATGTGCAGCCCAGGGTCACTGAACACATACCTGAGATCATCGGGACCATTCAGGTTCTGATCGGCAGGGGACTTGCCTATCCGACATCACGCGGTAATGTCTATTATGATCTTACAAGGTCCCTTGACCGGGTGGGGATACTCAGCCGCCAGACCGTTGAAGGCCTGCTGGAGGGTTCCGGAAGTCGTGTTGAGGTCGAAGAGGACAAAAGGTACCGCCTGGATTTTGTGCTATGGAAATCATCTTCTGAAAGCGAGCCCGGGTGGGACAGTCCCTGGGGAAGGGGGCGTCCCGGCTGGCACATCGAGTGTTCCGTGATGTCAATGAAGTACTGTGCACAGCAGCTGGACATACACGGCGGGGGGGCCGACCTCATATTCCCGCATCATGAAGCTGAGATCCTGCAATCCGAAGGCTACACCGGATTGCGACCCTTCAGCAGGTACTGGCTTCACAATGGCTTCCTCACAATAGATAATGAGAAGATGTCAAAGTCCCTGGGTAACTTCTTCACCATCAAAAAGGTGCTGGAAGAGTTCCCGCCCGAGGTCATCCGTTTCTTCATACTGAACACCCACTACCGCAGTACCATCAATTTCAGCGAGCAACACCTTGAAGAGGCCGGCAGGGCTTATGAGAGGATGGCAAACACAATAAGCAATATCCGATATGCCATTGCGAACGCACCTGGCAAAGGCGGTGACTTCGGCCTTCTGGAAGAAGTGGGCCAGGCCAGGGATTCATTCATCATGTCCATGGATGAGGACTTCAACACCAGGGAAGCTCTTGCGAACCTGTTCGTGTTTTCGCGGAGGGTCAATGCTATTATATCAGAGAATTCTCCTGACAGGGCTGCTCTTGAAGAAGTACTTGCATTCCTGTCGGAGATCGATGAGGTGCTTGGGATCTTCGGGAAGGTGCTTGAAACCCATGAGGAGGCTGCAGAAGGCATGTCTGATGGAGAAGTCGAGGCTATAATCCAACAGCGTGAGGAAGCCCGCAAGGCGAGGGACTGGGCCAGGTCTGATGCTATACGTGATGAGCTCAAAGAGAAGGGGATCATAGTTGAGGATGGAAAAGAGGGTGTAAGGTGGAAGCGTTCATGAAACCATACAGATGTCAGCAACCCTGTTATTGTCAGCTGCTGTTCAATAGGAAGAGCATGAACCATGACCAGGATATACCAGGTTGATTCCTTTACCAACAAACCATATTCAGGAAATCCTGCAGGGGTTTGCATCCTGGATGAACCTGCAAACGATATATGGATGCAGGATATTGCAAGGGAAATGTCCCTTCCTGAAACTGCGTTCCTGTATCCTGAGGATAATGGCTATAATCTGCGATGGTTCGCGCCGGATGCGGAGGTGGACCTGTGCGGACACGCCACCCTTGCAAGTGCACATGTGTTATGGGAAAGGGGATATCTTGGAAATGATGAGACCGCAAGGTTCGTTAAAAAAGCGGTGTGCTTACGGCTACACTTAACGATGGCTGGATCGAGCTCGACTTCCCGGCCCTGGGCGAGGAGCAAGCCGATGCGCCTGCCGGACTTGTTGAGGCACTGGGCGTTGAACCTGTCTATGTTGGCAGGAACATTTTCGACTACTTGATCGAAGTTGGATCCGGGGAAGTTGTCAAAGCGATGGAACCTGATTTTACCATGCTTGCAAAGGTCTGCGGTCAAGTGCGTGGAATTATCGTGACGGCGATCGCAGACTCAAAGGATTATGATTTCGTTTCAAGGTTCTTCGCACCTGCCATAGGTATCTTCGAAGACCCTGTTACCGGTTCGGCACACTGCTGCCTCGGACCTTATTGGATGAAGAAGCTTGGAAAGGACACTTTTTCCGCGTACCAGGCATCCTCCAGGGGCGGATTTCTGAAGGTAAAGGTCAAAGGTGAAAGAGTACTGCTTTGCGGAAAAGCGGTAACTGTACTTGAAGGGAATATTCTTTATTGAGCGACCCAATATTTTCCGTTATTGTTTCAATGGGCTTTATCAGACAACCATATCCTTGAACCTGAAGATGCTGGTATCCTTCTATATGAGAAGGAAGGAAGATAGGGTTTCCATTTCAGGATAATTGGTAAGGATGAGGATATCAGTTAAAGGTAGTATGCGGGATGTCCTCTGGAAAGCATTTAGCTCTTATTGGACAAAAGCTAAGACCAGGGTACACCCATGAACAACAAATAATGCAGTTGGAAATAAAATGGAAGCTTGCAGCTTAGTCAATATCCACCCTGGATATCTGCTTTAATCTCCCAACACCGTCGATCTCTTCTATGACATCCGCAACAGCAGGGGGTACAAGACTCTTCCATTCCCTGTCAGCGATCATCCTTTTGCGTATTTCCCTTCCTGAATATCCGTTGTTACGGTGATACATTGGAGGCTGACGGACCTCAATGCCTGCCTCTTTGAACAACTGGATGACAAGGGGGTTGTTGGAATATACAAGTTCAAATGGCGGGGTCATGGAAGTAATATGAGATACCCACACAGCATTTCTTTGAAGGTCTTCAATGGGTATTGCATAATGGGCAATCTCAGCATCCTCAAGTGCATGCCTTATCATCATCACACGCTCACCGGCAGTAAAAGGGTTCTTTGGCTCATGGCTTTTCTGCGCGCTGCCAATACCAATTACCAGCTCATCCACATCCCGGGCAATACTGTCAATGATCGAGTAGTGCCCCAGATGGAATGGTTGAAAGCGTCCGATATAGAACGCTCTTCTCATGTGCATAGGGGAAACCATCAGCGAATGCCACATTCATCGAATGTGAATTTCTCGCATACTTCCAGGTAGTGTCCTGAGTTGTTATCATGTTTCATCTGGGCAAGCTTCTTGATAAGGTCCATCCCGGGTTTCGGGTCTTCCATGATCTCGACCCTGTCCCTGACAAGTTCGAATATCTTCTTGCCTACATCTGTGCGTATGAGCACACAGTTCCAGCCATCAGGAGTACCGACCGATCCGATCGATATATCAGCGGACACTGAAGTGTAATCACAACAGTGGTGGCATGGGTTCCTTGCATATTGAGCAACTTCCGGGATCACCACGTTGTGGGCTTCCCCATCCTTTGTGTAGTTCCAGAATTTACCCTTGCCGAAGTCCATCTTGACGACATCATCAATGTTGAGTCCCATCACTTCAGGAACTATCTTCTCGGTCATAACGTCATGATAGAAACTTTCCATGCACAGCAGGCCAATTATCACTACAATTTTGTCACTTGAATTTTCAGTGATGAGGCGTGCACCGTGTGCCTGGCAGGGTACGCCAATTACGCCGATCTTATCGTATTTCTCAAGAGGTCCCCTCAGTGCTGAAAGAACTGAATCATAAGTATACTTGGTACCTGTTGTCCGGTCGACATCTTCCGGCTTTGTCATAAGTATAAGCTCGGTACCCCATCTGTCATCCTTGGTGATACCCACAATGCAATCTACTGTACCGGTCTCAAGCAAAGCTTTTGCCAGTATGGAGGTTACACCGCCGTCCTGACCTTTTATAGCGCTCTTCGCTCCAAAGAACTCCTTTACATTCGCAAATTCGTCTTCTACATATCCGTCAACAACCGGGCAGACCCTTCCGCATGCGAAACATCCCTCACATACGTTAGGTGCTGCCCCTTTGACATAAAACTCTAAATTATCAGGGTCACGGACCTCTGCACGCTTGTTCATGACAATGGCGCCGGCAGGGCATATTGCTACACATGCCCCGCAAGCAGTACAGACGTCGTGTTCAATGACCTCTAATATTTTTGGATGGGCCATTAATTGCCTCCGACGTTAATTTTTGTTTTATCCGATTATTTCTTTACCGATGAGCTTGATAGCCTTCTCTTTGTCTGGTCCGATCGGGGACCCTGCAACGATCTGTGTTACACCGATATCAAGCAGGTCGCTGATCCTTGCCTTACAGTCATCCGGTGTTCCGCAGATCGAGAATGCGTCCATCATGTCACCGGTGACCATACCGCCCATAAGTGCCCCGAAGTCGCCCTTTGCGATGGCTCCACCGATGCCAGCCTTTGCTGATACATCAATGCCGTGGCGCTCAAGTACCATGTCAGGTGAACCTGCAACAATGAATGCGACAACTACCTTTGCTGCGTTTGCTGCCTTTGCAGCGTCCTTGTCGATCGAGAAACATGCGTATGCTGCAACATCAACTTCCTTCGGGTCGCGTCCTGCCTTCTTTGCGCCGGATGCTATCTGCTCTACAGCTACTTCAAAGTCCTTGGGGTGTGATGCGTTGATCAGTACACCATCTGCGATCTCTCCTGCGAGTTCGAGCATCTTCGGTCCCTGTGCGCCCATATAGATCGGTACGTTCCCTGCCTTGAATGCCATCTTTGCACCGTTGAACTTGACCATGTCGCCGTCCAGGTTCACTTTCTCTCCTGCGATGAAGCTGCGGATCGCCTGAATGCTTTCTTTTGTAGTGGAGAGTGGCTTGTCCCATGAGATCCCCATTGCATCGAAGGTTGCCTTGTCTCCGGGGCCAAGACCGAGAATTGCACGTCCGCCTGATATCTCGTTGAGGGAAGCGATGCTTGACGCCGTGATAGCTGCGTTCCTTGTGTACGGGTTTGTCACACCTGTTCCGAGCTTGATATTGTTCGTGTTCATTGCAAGCACGGTCAGGGTAGAATATACATCACGGTTATTGTAGTGGTCTGTGATCCATACGTTGTCAAAGCCCTGTTGTTCGGCAAGTTTTGCATAGTGGGCTATTTTCAAAACCGGGTCGCTAGGTACAAATTCTATTCCAAATGTCATTTGAATCCTCCTCTAAAGTGTGTTTCTATTCAGGTATCTGTACATATTTAAAACTTTGTTGGTTTGATCCGGCAGGAGAAGAAGAGGTATCTATGAAAAGGGCAATGTTTATCAGGGATATTTAATTCGGATCTCCACAACATTGAGTGGGTAATTTAAATCTCCTTTAACCCATTCCTGTTCAATGGAAGACAAAGACCCCATACAACTTGCCCCTGGAATAACATCTCCATGGTTTGCAAAAGAAGTAAATCTTGACACATCCAGGAAAAGAATGGACATTTACCTTGACTTTACAAAAGGAAGCAAATTCCCATGTCCTGTTTGCAAAGAAATATGCAGCATCCATGATACAAAAAAGAATCTGGCGACATCCAGACTTTTTCCATTATGAAACCTATCTTCATGCAAGGGTTCCCCGAATTAAGTGCAGTGGACATGATGTAAAGCTAATTGATCTTCCATGGACAAGACAGGATACAGGATTTACTTTGTTCTTTGAAGCATTGGTTGTTACCTTATGCACAGAAATGTCAGTGTCCTCTGTAGCTGATCCTGATCTTCAACTCCGGCAGTGTTATATGCCTGCACAGAGCGGACCACAGAATTCTTAAGATATGTTCTTATGCCCGGGCCCGGGTGGGACGGGCTTTTCATGGACTGATACTCTGGTGCACAGTATTGTTAAATGTAATATGTTCACCGTTACAGATATATTAGTGAAATGTCAGATGATTTACTAGCAAAGGTAAATGTGGAGGTGGATCCCCAGGAGTTCGTGAACATTGATATTATTGGTAGCAGTTGATTTCATAATGCACCTGTTCTAGGAATAGAGACTCGTTCTGGATTAATGAAAGTATTACGAAGTGATTATAATGAAATGTTATGAATGCGCCAAAAATGGCAAAGACACTGATACAGTGGGTATCTGTAGTGTATGCGGAAGAGGAGTGTGCAAGGAGCACATGGTCAGAGAAGATGCGCCTGTATGGGAGGGAGAGTACAGCATAAAACTAAAATGTGGCATGGGGGTCGAATGCAATTATGAAGATGTACAGCACTGGGAGAAAATTTTCTGCATTTACTGCCATAAGGCCCTGAAGGAGAACTACTAGGTGGTACCATGATGAAATGTTATGACTGCATGGAAGAAGGAAAGGACACAGAAGCAACATGTGTCTGTGTATCCTGTGGTAAGGGACTCTGCAATGATCATGTAAAAGAACTCGAACTCCCGGTCTCGGTTGGAAAGCCACCTCATGTCAGGAGGCTTCCAAGAGGCTTGCCAAGGATACTTTGTAATTACTGTTTCAGCCAGACAATAGAGGATTCATTTGATTGATCATTATTCAAGGGAGATATGCGTATGAGCGGAGAACACAAAGGAAAGGGACACGGGCACAGAGAGATCATCGACGACATGTCAGGCAAGCTAGGATTCACTCCACAGATACTGGAAACACTGGGAGAGCTCGAGCCAGAGTCCCTGCAGAAGTACGGCATGTGCAACGACAAGATACTCTCAGATGGTGCCCTCCCGGCTAAAACAAAGATCCTGATGTCACTTGCGGTAGTTGCTTCAAAGCAGTGCGAACGCTGTGTCATCTCACAGATGCAGAGTGCACTGAAGAACGGAGCAACAAAAGAGGAGATCATGGAGGCGATGGATGTCATCTTCATCACATCCGGTGCCCCGGCAGTAGCAGCATGCAGGGATGCTCTGAAATTGCTAATGTGATATGACACCAGAAAGGGGGTCAGTTTTCCCTTTTTATCACAACTATCGTAACCTGCAGTTTACCTTCAGCGAGGCAATATTCTATAATTCCAATCGTCAGAATACTATGAAGCAAAGGGGGTTAGTATATTAGACACATCAGTATTTTCATTGTGGTTGCCATGGCCATGTTACTACCTGGCATGGCCCATGCAGCGGAACCAACGGCATCCGGGGAATTTTCTTCCTCTGATTTTACAGAGTCTGACAGGTGCATGCAGTGTCATGCCATCCTTGGCACACAATGGGAGGGAACAATGCACTCCAATGCATATGTGGACCCATTCTATCTTGAGGAATTCCATGCTGCGAGCGAGGATACCGATGGTCTGGTCGACTCTTTCTGTTCCCGCTGCCACACGCCCATAGGTGTGGTCGCAGGGGAGATCCCGCCGGCAGATGGCTCTCAACTGAGCGAGATCGCAAAAGATGGCGTACAGTGTGATTTCTGCCATACCGTCTCAGGCAGTGACGGCACAGGCAATGCGCCGTTCATTGTCACTCCCGGGGACACTAAATGGGGTCCGTTCAAAGATTCAAATTCCGCATTCCACGAATCCGAGTACCTCGAACTGCACACGCGATCGGAGTTCTGTGGCATGTGCCATGAAGTGACACATCCTGTGAACGGACTGCTGATAGATGATACATATCCTGTCTGGAAGAACAGCAGCTATGCACAGGAAGACGTAAGCTGCCAGGACTGTCACATGACGCCCGGTATCACGGGATTTGAGGCCAATCCTGGCAGGGCAGGGTCAGGCGCCCCTCAAAGGGACCATATATCCCTTCACAGCACGGTTGGCGGGAACGCCTTTGTGACCGGTATCCTTGGGGCGGACAAACAGAGGGATATGGCGATAGAGAGGCTTGAAAAGGCTGCAACGCTGGATATGGATTCCCCGGAAACGGCGACTAAAGGCGGTAATGTAACGGTCGGGGTCTCGATCACGAATTCCGGCGCGGGTCACAATATACCCACCGGAGTGTCCGAGATCCGGGAGATGTGGCTTGAGGTCAGGGCCGCCGATGCAGAAGGCCGTGAAATATATGCTGCAGGAACGACCAATGCGAACGGAGGGATCATTTCCGCGAACACGATCTATAACAATGTGCTTGGCGACAGTGAAGGAAAGCCCACCCATAGCTTCTGGCTTGCTGAGAGCGTCCTTTCAGACAACAGGATCGGACCAAAGGAGACAGTTGTTGAGGAACATGCCTTCACACTGCCAGAGGATGTCGTATATCCGGTGAACGTTGAGGCAACCCTTAAATATCGCTCGGCTTCGCAGGAGCTTATCGACCACCTTTTCGGGGAAGGGGTCCATGAGGTCCCTGTGATCGATATGGCTGAGGTGTCAGGTGCCATATATGATCCTGACTCGCCACCAGAATCCAGAACCCAGTCCCAATCGAGTCCCGGATTTACGGTTTTCGCAGCTGTTGCGGTATTGTTGATCGTATATGCATATAAGAAACAATAAAAAAAGGAGAATAAAATATGCCACCAAAAGTAGACCTGAACAAATGTGAAGGTATCGGCGCATGCGCCGAAGCATGCCCTGTCGACGTGATAGACATTGAAGAGGATGAGAAAGGGAACCTCAAATCCGTTATTGCACGGCCTGATGATTGTGTGGAATGCGGGAACTGTGTGGATGCCTGTCCCACAGGGGGCCATAACCCTGGACTGAAGTCTTTAAGTACGGAGTGCCGGCATGTCAGAAGCACAGGTTATACGTCTGCTGGGAATATCCGGCAGCCCCCGGAAGATGG
>JAFGCK010000108.1 GCA_016932675.1 Methanosarcinaceae archaeon
ATGACACAGGAAGAGGCAGCCTTTAACATGGGTGTTTCAAGACGTGCTTTCTGGGAAGATCTACAAAATGCAAGAAAGAAGGTGGCAACAGCCCTTACATATGGCAAGGCCATCGAGATAGGGGATGAGAAGCAAGCCGGAACCGTAAAAGAGCAATAATGGTCCTTAACGCATGGATTTTTCATCAGATATTACGTAGAATACATATATAGACACAATTTTTGAAGAGGAAGTCAAATGGCACAAAATATCCAGAGCTCCGAAGCTCTGCTGGAGAAAGCACAGGAATCAAAGCTCGTCAAAAAGATGAGGGACATCAGGAAGAAGATAATGGTCATGAGCGGCAAGGGTGGCGTGGGTAAAAGTACTGTTGCCGCAAACCTTGCTGCACGCCTTGCAGAGCGTGGATACAGGGTCGGATTGCTAGATGCGGACATACACGGGCCAAGCATCCCCAAGATGCTCGGCATAGAGGATGAAAGACCGAATGTGGGCGAGGATGGCATTATCCCCATACCTGTCACCGAGAACCTGGTGGTCATGTCCATAGCGCTTCTCTTAGAGGACAAGGATTCCCCTGTGATATGGAGGGGACCTGCAAAGATGGCTGCCATAAAGCAGTTCCTGGGAGAGGTCGCATGGGGCAAGCTCGACTATCTTATCATAGACCTGCCTCCAGGTACAGGCGACGAGCCCCTGAGCATTGCACAGCTTATCGAGAAGCTGGATGGTGCTGTGGTCGTGACCACTCCCCAGGATGTAGCCCTTCTGAGTGTCAGGAAATCCCTTAAGTTCGCAAGTATCCTCAAGGTCCCTGTGATCGGTATCGTGGAGAATATGGGTGCAATGAGGTGTCCGCACTGTAACGAAAAGATATATGTCTACGGGGTGGGCGGGGTTGAAAAGGCAGCAGCCGATTTCAATGTGGACATCATCGGGGAATTACCAATCGAACCTGCAATTTCAGAGATAGAGGATCTGGGGAAAGTTCAGTTCGAAGGGAACAACAGACTTGAATGGTTCACTGAGTTCAATAAGGTCGTTGACAGGGTGGAGAACTTCACGAAGTAAATATATAATAGATCGCTCTCCATTTTTTTTATCGTTTTTATCTTTTTTGGAACCCGCAGAGATTGCAGCTTACAGTTTTCATTCCCGTTTCACAGGCGGCACTACATGCCATTTACAGACAGGGGAAATATGCCGGCCCTGCAGGGCTGAGCAAGTTCACAAAAAAGACTGCAGAAACAAAACCTGCATACTTATTGCCTGTTCCCGGATCTTTCCTCCTGCAGCAGTAGACGCACCACACGCAGAAAGACGGAAAGGTGCTCACTCTGTGGAGATGACGAGGTCGATAATATTTCCATGGTCAGAGCCTGATGCGAACAGCTCAGCAACCGGAACCATGGCAAAAGTACGGAGATAGGCAGTGTCACAGGTACAACCGCTCTCCAAAAGAATAAATAATTGCCTGCCATCTGGAAAAGTATGCAATTCCATAGCGAGAGAACATTCAACTGGCTTTTTTCCCGGGACATGAATGAAGTGAAGGAACTTTCGCGCGTCATCCTTGCATGCCATCTCTGGGGGGTGAGCACGGAACTTGTCCATGAACTGATCGGTTTGAAGAAAGAAGGCTGCTGGGAGGGATCCCTGAGAGATACTTCCAGGGCGGCTTCAGCACTTGCTGCCAGGAACATCGTTTTCCGGGATGTGGTCGATTGGATGCTCTCAGAACAAAAGCACGGAGCATGGGGCAATGATGTCTACGATACGACATATGCACTGGCAGCTCTTGCCGATATGGGAGTCCGGAACAGGGAAGGTTGTTCATGGCTCGTTGACAATTACGGACCCGCCTGGGAACACCCCGGCACAACGGCCCTTGTGATCACTGCACTTATCAAACAGGGAATGCTCGGCAAAAAAGGAGGAAATGATAACAGTGACCCAGGTGGGTTCATAGCTGAACGTGCCGTATGGATGCTCTCAAAGCGTGCTGAAAAAGGAGGATGGAAGAACCCCGCTACAAGCAACATAGTCATGCAGGCTTTGATACTTGCAGGACATGGCAGTGAAATCAGAATAGATGTCCAGTGGCTGCTTGATAATATGAATCCAAACGGATCATGGGGGGAAGATGAAGGTGACGTCAATACAACTGCATTAACACTTATCACTCTTGCTTATCTTGAGAAGAAGCTGAGTCCTTCCTTTTGGCAGGAAGGGATATATGGATGGTAGTACCTTTGCCCTGCCTGCCCTCTGCCCAGATATGCCCTTTATGTGCTTCAACTATCTTTTTGCAGATGTAGAGACCAAGACCGTTACCACCGTACTTGCGGGTTGAAGAGCCATCCACCTGATAGAACCTGTTGAATATATTCAGCAGATCCTCTTCCCCGACACCAATTCCATTATCTGCGATCTTCAGGTGGACCCTGTCATCCTCCCTGACAGCTGATATACTTATAGTTCCGTTATCAGGAGTGAATTTCACGGCATTATCGATGAGGTTCACAAGTACGTTCCTGAGATAATCCAGATCCCCTTCGATCAGGGGAAGATCTGCCGGGATATTCTTTTCAATTGTATGGCCTTTGCTTTTTATTTCCGATAATCTCTCATTTATGGAGGACTCGACAACCTCTGTTAGGCGAAGAGGAACAAAAGCGTAATCAACATTGCCGCCTTCTGTTATGCTTACATAGAGAAGTGAGTCGATCAGCCTTTTGAGCCTTTCAGAGCTGAACATGATCTTTTCCATGGCATCGTGTTGTTTTTCGTTCAGTTCCCCAAGAGCACCATCAAACATCAGTTCACTGTAACCTTTGATAGGGATCAGCGGTGTCGTAAGTTCGTGCCTCAGGTTCGAGAGGAACTCATCTTTCATCCTGTCGAGGGATTTCAGCTCCTCATTGGCCTTTGAAAGTTCCTCTGCATACCTGTTAAGGGCTTCTTCTGCAGCCTTGCGCTCGGTGAAATCCTCAACAACACATACGCCGCCCATCAATTTGCCCTCTTCGGATATCACAGGACTGAATTCAGCTTTTACCGGAATTATCCTGTTTGAGAAAGGCGAGTGTAAATTGTCCTCATACCTTGCAGGAATACCCGCAAGGACCTGCCTTACTGCCTTTTTGATGGATTCGTCCCTGAAGGACCTGAGCATATTGAAACCCATTATATCGGAGATCACATTTTCTTCAGGGGCCCCTACGATCTTCACAAAGTTCTCATTGCATTGTGTGATCACACCTTTCTCATCAAAATGGAATATTCCCAGAGGTGATTTCTCGAACATCATACGATACTTGTTCTTGGAGATGGTCATCAGGCGCTCTTTCATCTTACGTTTGGAGATATCATTGATAAAGGCACCATGGAAAACCTCCCCTTCAACACGGGTAGTGGTAATTGATATCTCTATTGGGAATTCACTGCCATCCTTTCGCAGACCTGATACCTCAAATATCCGGCCCACAACAGGAGATTTCCCTATTGAGATAACCTGGTCCCAGCCTTCATGGGCTTTTCTGTAGCGCCGGGGCATGATACGTGTCAGGGGTTCACCAAGAACTTCATTCGCCTCATAGCCGAACAGATTAACTGCTGCCCTGTTCCAGAATGTGATGTGACCACTGGAATCCGAGAAGACGACTGCATAGGCTGCAGATCCGAGGAAAGACAGGAGTTTTTCCTTTTCCAGGGCGTCAGCGGTCAAGGGAACTCTTTCCCTCACTTCCCTTTGGACTATATCGCTACCTGTCAGGAGAAAACCATTGGGTGAGCCATCTTTGTTTTTCAGCGTGGTGACTTTCAGGACCATGCTCATTTCTGCGCCATTGCTGTCAAGAAGGGGGCATTCAAAGGAACATTCTGGACCTGTTATTTCGCAGGATTTCGGGGGAAAACTCTCTTCCAATGCCTTGCGTGAACTTTCGGGTACGAAAATATCAAGCCAGTTTTTATTCTCAACTTCCTTGAAGACATAACCTGATACAGATTCAGCCTTCCGGTTAATGGAAAGCACATTGTGTTCATTGTCAATAACAAGAACAAAGGCATTCACAAGATCAAAAAAAACTTTTGCTGATCTCAGTTCCTCAGATGAAGGACCAACTGTGGAAGCCTGACCTGGATCAACTTCCAGAGAGCAAGTTTGCCCTGCGTTTCCTGATAAGTCCCGACCCTCATTATGACGTTCCATCCCTACACCTTAATCCATGAAAACCAGCCGCATACCTTATACAATATTAAAATGTTCAAAGATATCCAATTGTATATAGTTAGTAATATATAATAGTTTTTATTAGAGTTAGTAGAATAGCCTTGTCCGGGTTCTGAATAAGTTCCTCTAACCATAGATATGAACTCATCCCTCATATCTGCATGGGTTCTGAGTAGGATTTATAATCAACAAAAGTGTTAAGGTAATACAGGTGAATGCGATGAGTGAAGAGTTCATTAGATACCATGGGGGATCCAACACTTATATTGCAAGAAAGAGGTCTTATTTTGAGAACGATATCAATATTGATGGAAACTTCATCGTAGGTGCAGGATCTGGTTTCTGGAAGAACCTCAATGTAAGGGGAACCCTGAAACTCGGGAAAGGTTCCTCTGTTGGAGGTAACATCAAAGCCCGTGATATAGTCATTGGACCCTGGTCGGAGATAAAAGGCGACATAGAGGCAGCTAATGACCTCAAGCTCTTCGACAGGGTGACCGCCCATGGTTCAGTCACTGCCGGGAAGACAATGTCGATAAGACCCGGATGTACTGTGGGATTTGCAAAGGGCAGTGAAATACTCGAACTCATCGGAAAGGTGAATGTAAAAGAAATAGAAGCAGGAACAAAAGTGATCGTACGTTCCGAATAGGATATCATCCCCATCACTTATTTTCCTGTTCTTCCGCAAGTATTTTTAGAAGATGGTTACGCAGCTGATTGAACTCCATGCTTGTCCTGTTACGGGGCCTTGGAATATCAACCACGGTTATCTCTTTGATCCTGCCAGGACGTGCTGTCAGCATCACTATCCTGTCAGCAAGGAAAACCGCCTCATCAACACTGTGAGTGACAAAGAGAATAGTCAGATGCTTTTTTTGCCAGATCTTCAGCAATTCGCACTGCAGGGAATTGCGTGTCTGGGCATCCAGGGATCCGAAGGGTTCGTCCATCAGGAGCACCTCAGGTTCGTTTGCAAGGGCACGGGCAATAGCAACCCTTTGTTTCATTCCCCCTGACAGCTCATGGGGATAACTGTCCTTGAACTGTGTCAGTTCCACCAGATCCAGATACTTTTCCGCCTCCTCCATGGCCTTCTCTTTTTTGACACCTCTCATAAGCGGACCAAAGATGACGTTGTTCATAACTGTCTTCCAGGGGAAGAGAGAGTATTCCTGGAAAACCATACCCCTTTTAGGGCCGGGAGATGTGATCTTCTCATTACTTACAAAGACATCTCCCCCATCCGGTGTATCAAGACCTGATATGATCCTCAGAAGCGTTGTCTTCCCGCATCCCGAGGGCCCGATGAAGCAGACGAACTCCTTATCTTCGATCTCCAGGTCTATGTTCTCAAGGGCCAGGGTATGAGAAACACCATTTTTAACGAACCTGCGTGAAACTCCACGGACACTTACCCTTCCCATCAGATCACCATTCCGGTACGCCATTTAAGGAGCCTTCCTTCGACATATAATCGGAGCAGCCTGTCTATCAAAAGTCCCAGAAATCCCAGGACAAGCATGTACACAAGTACAAAATCCATATTGTGCAGATAGTAGTGATGCCATATCTTGTAGCCAAGGCCGTTCTTGCTCACGCCGAACATCTCGGCTGCTACAAGGCACATCCAGCCTACTCCCATGGCTATACGTATGCCCGCAGCAATAGAAGGAAGTGCTGACGGGAGTGCCACATGCCTTATAAGTTCACGGTCTTTGTTGCATCCAAGGACCTTCGCGGCTTCGACATATATTCGAGGGATGTTCTTAAAGCCGGTGAAGGTATTGATAATGATGGGAAACAGGGCTCCAATGAATATCAAAAAGCCAGCTCCGAAAGGATTGAGCCCTATCCAGATTATCGCAAAGGGTATCCATGCAAGCGGTGGTATGGGACGCACGACCTCTATCAAAGGATCGAAAACCCGTTCTACAGACCTGAACCATCCCATGAGCATGCCCATGGGCATACCTATAAGAAAAGCGCCTATCATGCCTATGAAGAAATGCATCAGACTGTACAGGAGATCCACGATCAATACTGGCATCTGTATCTGCCTTGTGAAAGAAAGGATATCAACTGGAAAGTCCATCTGTCTGGACACCACAGAATAAAATGCCAGAGAGACATCAGTAAAACTTGGAAGGAAGAACTTGTTCTGCACTACATAAACAGCTATCAACTGCCATATAATAAGCGCAGACACTATGGAAAGTATTTCCACACCTTTACCTTTCAAGCTTTCAAAACGTCCCTTGACCATGTTTCCTCCGGAAAGTAAAGAGCGTTGCTCTTTAAGACCGGTGAGTAAATGTTTTAATCAGTATTTAAAGTTACCATTAAAATAAAAAAGAATTATTGATCCAGAGCTTCGTAGAAGCTCAGATCGAATATATCATCTGCAGCAAGTTCGGCATTGATATAACCCATTTCATACTGTATCTGAGCATAGTTCACTGTAGAGTCAACTATGAGGTTTGGATCTGATACCCAGCTACCGTCCCAGTCTGCGATGGACTTCTTGACCACTGCCACATCCCATTCCTGGTCATCGGCAAATACCTGTGCTGCCTCGTCGGTGTTCTCAGCAATGTAGCTGTTTGCTTTCACATGCGTAGCCACGATCTGCTGTACAAGTCCCGGGTTCTCCCGTATGAGCTCGCCACTCACAGCAACAACACAACAGGCATGACCTTCCTGCATCTCACCTGAGGAGACTACAGACCTTCCAACACCCTCTTCCTCGATCAGGGTTGGTGAAGGATGGGGCAGGAACACTGCATCGACCTGTCCGGCCGAGATAGCAGTCATTGCATCTCCGGGACCCATTGGCTTAATGGTGACATCTGTGTCAGGGTTAATGCCATTTTCTGAAAGCCAGTTCCTCAGAAGGGTATCCTGGATGGTGCCGGGAGGGAAAGTGGCGATCTTCAGACCCCTGAGGTCCTCAGGACTCTCATATGGGAGCTCGTTGCGTACTATTAGATCCGAGCCCTGTATCTGCGCTGCAGCAACTATCTTTGCATCCAGTCCGCTTGCAAGGGCAGATATGACGGGAGCAGCGCCTACATATGCAACGTCTATCTCGCCTGCAAGCATTGCAGCCATTTCAGGTGCACCTGTTGGGAAGACCCTGTCATCGATGCTTTCGATCCCCAGGGGACCGAGGTCTTCAGTCCACCATCCTTTATCCTCTGCCATGAGGTAAGCTATCTGGTGGGTACTTGGCTGGTAGCCAAAAGTGAGCTCTGTGACCGTAGCTTCCTCTGCTTCCGGCCCTTTTTCCTGTTCAGCACAGCCGGACACGAGTACGGCCGATATCATAAAAACGATCAATATTAAAAATCTGGATGATCTCAGAAACTTTATGCGATCCATATTATCACCTTTTTAGCGGTAGATAACTGAAATTCGGGTAATGTATATTATATATATTGCCCCATAAGTGGCCAGTATTACCTAAAAGTATTAATATTAAAGAACATGTTGCCTTTGTAGGAAACTATATTGGTAAATAACAGGGATGTGGAATGAATGGATGCTGCTGATAAGGTAACAGATGCTGTTTTTGAGTCTGATGAAATATTCCGTAAAGTAATATCGAAGGTGATCAAAGAGGATCTTGGCCTTACTGCTGTCGAGTTTGCAGAAAAGGCAGGGATACCCCGGAGTACACTGTACAAGATCATGTCAGGAAAAAGGGAGCCCAACATGAAGACCCTTCGTCAGATAGTCCGTACCATCAAAAGGATAGAAGGGACAGAAAAGGGAGAGTTCATAGCGGTCATTGCCGCACGCCCGGTCCTTGACAACATCAGTGAGACTAAAAGGAAAATATGCGGGACTCTCTGTACGATAAGGGAGTATTCGGCAACGTCCATGGAAGAGGCCATCATTGCAGCCGTACGTGCCGAGAGGGATGGTGCCAGGGCCCTCGTCTGCGCACCCATAGTAAGCCCTACCGTGGAAAAGATACTGAGAATCCCGGTTGCGACAATAATGCCAAAGAACAGTCTTGTTGAAGCGATAGAGATAGTGGCTAAAAAAATAAGTTGAAAAGGGTTCAGGGAAGTTTACCGGAGATTTCCGATAAACTCCTGAACTGCCTGAATAGCTTCTTCCAGCTTTGCCTGGGCGATCTCAACCGTCCAGCCTCCTGCAGTGAAAAGGTACCCAATGGCTCCTGCAGCTACAATTATGATTGCCCCGAGTACATACCATATGGTATTTGACTTCTCAAACACCTCATACTCTTTATCTGCGGTTCCCACCTGCACTTTATAGATGCCGGGCTCTTCCTCTGTGTGCTCGAACTCGATCGTTGTGGACTCGTCCATATCCAGACTTATGGTCTGTGAACCGACCACCGTACCATTCACCTTCAGGTCAACGGTGTACTCGCCTGCTGCCGTGCCCACATTTGTGACATCGACACTGATCGTAGCTTTTTCACCGGCTTTCACATCAAGCGGGGAGGTGCGCAGGTTCGTGAATTCGAACTTTGCTGCGAGCTCCTGAACCTCAAGGTCCAGTTCTGCATTAAGATAGCCTGACTTTAAAGCTTCAAGCTTATGCATACCTACATCTGTCATCGTGTAGGTGATGGTGCCATCAGAAGAGGTAGAACCAATGGATTTTCCATCAAGGGTGACCTCGGCACCCTCGACCGCATCCCCGCCGATAGCCTTGAGGACAAAGATCGTTGCAGAAGTGCCTTCATAGACGTCTGCGGGTGATACCTCAATTATTATTTTCTTTGTCTCGTCATCAGGAGAGATAACTTCCAGATCCTCGCTGCCTGAAGTATAACCTTCCTTCTCGGCTATTATCTCAAGGCTGCCAATATGATCCGCGGTATAGATAATAGTACCTTCTTCGTCGGTCTTCCCGATGGAAACGTCGTCTACTTTCACCGTGGCATCACTGATAGCAGCTCCACGGGCGGTTACTGTGATGGTCACATCTTCGTCTTCTATCACAACCGACCTGTCAAGATCAACGTTCAGGGTGTCGGTAGGAGCTGTTGATACTTCGACAAAAGGATAGTATCGGAGAGTATCGGAGTCTGCTACCCTGATACCTACATCACCCATCAGAGAGATCTCGTCATCGCTTCCAAGAAAGATAGAACCATCGTTCTTCATCACAATAGAGGCGGAACCGAAACTATAGATCTCCATCTCGCCGTAATTGTCGCCGCTCTCAAGCTCCAGGTAGTCTTCGGATATCTGGAAGATACCTTCGATGAACACAGCATTGCTTTCACTACCTCTGAACACCTCATTGAAGTGGACTATAATGACAGGCACATCTTCCGAATCACCAACATCTGCCTCATATATGTATTCATCATTTGCCGAGGCAATACTGGTGTCAACCTCGTCCCCATCCTTACTGAGTTCAACAAGGACACTGTCACCGCTAGTGTCAACCTCCACGATATCAAGGGTGTAACCCTCTTCAAGGATCAGCGAGGACCCTGAATAGACAGAGATCTCATCATCTTCGTCCAGCAGGACCCTGGCAAGCTGGCCGCCGGAGATCAGACTTAAACTATCAATACCATCAATCTCAGTGTCATCGTTATAGCCTGCAAAGTACTTCTCGGCCATGAAACCGATCACATTGAATTTACCCCATTCTGAGTGTTCGAATTCAACTGATGCAGGAATGCTTGTATAAACAAGGGCATCGTCCGGAATTGTCCTTCCGGAGATGGCCGTTAGTTCAAGGGTTTCAGTCCTTATGCCTTCATCTATGTCATAATAGAAACCTTCGAAGTTAAGTGGTGTCCATGTGAGCTTTTCACTACCTTCAGCAACAGTACCGCGAAGCTCATAGGTGCCGGGGTCTGACATATCCACAAACGGAGCAAACCTGAGTTCATCACTGTCAGCGACGATCAGTTTTATCTTACCCATCAGGTTTATTGTGTCTCCCCTGGACAGTGAGACAGTACCATCGTTTTCCATTTCTATCATTGCGGAGCTGATAGAAGTGACCTCCATATCACCATAGCTCTCACCGTCATCGAGTTCCAGGTATTCATCAGATATCTGGAAAATACCTTCTACAAAAACGGCATTTGATTCGGTTCCACTGAATATCTCATCAAAGCGTACAGCTATCAGCACCACATCATCGCTGTCACCCAGGTCAGTCTTGTAGATATAGTCCCCTCCGCCGGAAACCACATCGCTGTCAAGCTCGTCCCCATCCTTTGTCAGTGTGACGAATACACTGTCACCATTGACATCAACCTCAACTATGTTGAGCCTGTAACCTTCCTCAAGGATTAGTGCAGAGCCGGAGTAAACAGATTCTTTATCATCAGTATCAATAAGTATCTTTGAGAGCTGTCCGCTTGACATCATACTTACAGTATCCACTCCCTCAATTTCGGTATCATCGGTATAGGCAGCAAAATATTTCTCTGCCATAAAGCCGATGATCTCGTATGAACCCCAGTCGCTTTGATCAAAATCGGTTACTACGGGCTCTGTATGGTAAACAATGTCCCCTTCACCCAGGGACCTGTCTATATCTTTTATAGTCATGGTCTCAGAACTCAGACCTGACTCCAGGTCATAAAAGAAACCGGAAAAGCTCTTTGCATCCCAGGTGTAGGTAGTTGACTGGCCTGCATTCTCGTCCCATATCCTGTCACCACTGTAATAATTCTTACCATGCACAGTTATTGTCGTTGTTGCTGTGTCAGAACCATCAGTATTGGTAGCAGTTAGAGTAACATTATAGGTTCCCGTTGAACTGTAAGTATGGACCGGGTCCTGCCCAGTTGAAGTTGAACCATCCCCAAAGTTCCATAACAGTGAATCTGCATCATTTGAAGTGTCATTGAACTGGACAACCAGCGGAACAGCTCCTTCTGTCACATTGCTTGTGAAAGAAGC
>JAFGCK010000012.1 GCA_016932675.1 Methanosarcinaceae archaeon
CTGCTGTATCTCTGAAAAGACCTTATCTATGTAAAAGAACTCAAGATTCAGATCGAATTTGCCGGCCTCTATCTTGGATATATCAAGTACATTGTTGATCAGAGATAACAAATGCTTCCCGCTGGATGAGATATTGGTGGCGAACCTCCTGTGTCTTTCATTCAATTCCCCTGTTCCATCTGTCAGCATCAGGTCTGAAAAACCTATTATAGAATTAAGAGGGGTTCGCAGTTCATGGCTCATGGTTGCAAGGAAATTGCTCTTACTGTGATTTGCGGCTTCAGCCATCATCCTGGCCTGTATGAGTTTCTCTTCGGTCTTTTTGATCCTGCTCAGGTCCACAAAACTCTCTATCAGGCAGTCTCTTCCTGAAATATTCACAGGGTACACAGATTTAAGGATCGGGATATGTTCCTTTTTTTTGTTAACAAGGACCCTTTCAGACCTGTCCATTGTTGATCCAAGGTCTGTCACAGGGCATGCTCCTTTTTCAGTCGGACAGATAAAATCATGGCAAATATGCCCGACAATATCTTCTTTTTGTATACCAATGATCTCTCCGGCAACCGGATTCACATCAATGATCTCATGTGTCCGTGCGTCAATGACCATAATTCCGCTAATGATATTTTTAAAGATCATTTCAAGCTTCTGTCTGGTTTCGAGTTGAGACTGCTTTATTCTTATCTCATTATTTTCCAGTGCTTCCAGCATTTTGTTCACATTTGCAGCAACTTCGTACAGCTCATCATTACCCTGCAGTATGACTCTTGATGAAAGGTTTCCTTCTTTGGTAATTGCTTTGAGGTTCCTGTTAAGCAAAGATATGCGTGTCAGAATGGATGTTTCCACTGACAGCACAAGGATCAGACTACTGACAGCTCCGATGACCAGTATCGCATACCACATGTAATTAATTGCGACTTGCCCCTGCTGGTATATGTCCCTGGTCATCTCAACATTCAGGACAAATGCTGGCTCTCCCTCAAGATCGTCCAATATGGTTTTCCCGATGACAAGGTCATAGCTTACATAATCTATGTTCACATCATCATTTTCCGGAACCAGACCCGCCTCACCCACAGATTCAATGCTCATTGGTAACCTGATAATGTTTTCCAGTTCTTCTATCAGGACGGGATCAAGATACTTCGCAATGATCAGAGTACCGGTGACCTCTTCTGAATCAGTGCTCCTTGTGATGGGATTGGATGCAATTAACAAAGCTCCCAGGGGTGTATTGATGATACCACTGACGTATTCTGCTTGGCCGGGCTGCGAGAATAATCTCTCTTTGCCGGACAGATGCTCAAGCAGAACAGGTGAGACCTCTTTTTCTTCATAGTCTATACGGTCGATTCCGGCAGCATGGTATAATTGGCCCTTTGCATCATAATACAACATCATATCGACTTGCAGGTTGGCTAGTGAATCTATTCCCAGATTGTTCACAATGTAATCCGGTCCCTCATCCCGGACGAAATAATAACTGTCATCCCATTCCCCCCAGTCTGCCGCAATAACCTCGAGTTTATCAATTTCAGAATCTACTGCAGCATTTGCTCTGGCGGCATTCTTTGAAACCTCTTCTTGCTCCAGCTGAGAAAAACTATTACCTATTATACTGTTCGTAGTAATTGAAAGTAAAACCAGGAGGCACAGAAATGTAAATACAAAAATTGCTATTGTCTGGTTGCGTATCTTCATAGGTTACACCTTAATGACATCCAGATCACACTCTTTCAATCCTGCAGATCGGCGACAGATCAACACCAGCACCCAGTTAATATGTATGTGCCAGTTCATATCGATTTGATCAGGAAGCATAATATTTGCTTTTCGGAAAAACCTGTCTCTATTATAATATTTTGTTGCTGCATTATTTTTCTCTCTAATATAAAAATATAGTATTTACAAAGTATTTGTAATATATTTATATTTTTCTACACATTAAACGCAATTAAGGAAATATTTTGTAATAGTTGCACTTTTGCAATAGTCAGGATTCACGATTCAGGACTGCAAATCTTACATAATGTAAAAAATCCATATTTTCCGGAATTTTTCCCCTACATCAGTATCTTCACGAGTATGGGAGCAAGGAACACAGTGACCCGTCCTGCAATACCGATCGCAGGCCCGCTCATGGCACCTTCGGTCTCTCTTATCTCTACAGCCTTTGTGGTTCCGAGCGCATGGGATTAGGTCCCGATAGCTACTCCCACTGCAAGCTCATCATCTATTCTGAATAATTTGCAGGCTATGGGACCAAGCAGGACGCCTGCTATTCCAGTGAATACAATACATCAACAGTTATAGACGGCATACCTCCAAGCTGATCTGATATCTCTATTCCTATGGGAGTCGTAACGGATTTTGGGACCATGGAGATACTTACTCATCAAGTCCGAAGACCCTGCACATGAAAACAATGCTCACAATGCCTGCCGCCGAACCTATACTGATCCGGAAAGTATCGGCATGACATTCTCTTTCAAGAGGCTTATCTTTCTGTAAAGTGGTACTGCAAGGATCACAGTTGCGGGCTCCAGGAAGAAGGATATGAACTGTCCCCCGGTTGTAAACGTCAAAACTTATGTGAAGGCCCGGAAGAAGAGTTATTATCATCAGGGTGCTCAGCACCAGAGGGTTCATGAAGGCAGATCCTGTCCTTTTGTAGACCCGGTCGCCTGCATAGAATGTCAACAGTGATATTGCAATACCAAATAATGCTGAAACTATAGATAAGGAGCAAGGGAAGATATAATCTCATTCATCAGCCTGTCTCCTTTTAATGAGGGTCTGGACTGCCATGCCGGTGACCACTGCAATGATGAAGGTCGAAACCACAGAAATGAACATAAAGGCGGTCCATTTTCCTTCCAGTATGAAAAACAGGTTATAAGTCCAACAGCTGCAGGTATGAAGAAGAAGAAAAGATGCTTCAGCATGAAATTGCTTACATCCTCTATCATAGACATCCTGATCATGCCTGACAGCAGTAAGAACAGCAACAATACCATTCCCAGAACATTTCCGGGAATCGGCAGTTCAAGCAAATTGTGGAGAAGATCACCCATGAAGCATATGGCAAGAACAATGGTAAATTGAATTAGATATTTCATCATGGTTCTGTTCTGTATCCCGGGACCAGGCGATCAATGTCAAGCATGTGTATCTCTTATGCGCACTTGAACTGTTGCTGTAAAGAATTAAGGTTTTCGATTCAGTAAAAAAAGGACTGGAATATCAAAGAAATGCTATTCTTCTACAGAGATGTTCCTGTTCTTCATAATTTCCTGCATTTGTTTTCTCACCTTCTCATCACCACTATGGTTCATCATCTCTTCCCATCTCTTCTGCAGTCCGAGCAGGTGGTCGAAGGGGTTAAAAGAAGGCACTGCATCTTCTTTAGCAAGATGGATGTTCTTTAATGTCTCAAGGCTGCCCTCAAGGTCACCACTCCTTCGATATTCATCTGAAAGGAGTGTGCAGGCATTCATTATCCTGTCATCAAGTCCATCTTTGAGAAAAGCACCGGGATATTCGCCAAAATCCTCTGCAGAAATGAGGTCCATTCCATCTGTCTTCTTCTGGCTCCTCAGTTTTTCCCTTTCAAAAACAAAGCGATAGATGTCCTCTCTCAGACGTTTCCAGTACGGATGGCTTTTTGCAGGCGGCAGGTGCTTGATGTGCAACTCATTGTCGAGGAAGAAACTGAAACCGAACATCTTTGCGTTCATAAGATAATCGATATCTTCCCCCCTTCTTACATTGGGGTCGAAGGGTATCTTCAAGAAAAGCTCTTTGTGAATTACCATATTCCCACCGAACACAAAAGGAGTTTCCTTGATACGCGGCTTCGATGCAATTACGGACCTGAAGGCCCTGTTCATCTGGATCTGCTTGCCCCAGTGGCAGGCCCAGGCATCTTCAGGTTCATGCACATAAAGATCCCCGTCCGGCTGCAGATAGTATCCTGCCAGGCCGTATACAGGCCTGCCATCGATCTGCCTGCCGATATTCTCCCTTACCTTCCCGATGAAACGGGGGTCCTCGAAGACCTCATCATCGTCAATAAGCACAGCGGCGTATGCTCCCATAATGTGGGGTACGAACAGGCAGAGGTTGCGTATGTTCGAGTACCCTCTTAGCTGCAGCAGGTCATTGAACTCACCTTTTCCATTCCGGTCAAGTATCTCATGGACCCTTTTGAGATGTGAAGGTCCAAAAACAATTACCTCAACACCTGCATCCGGTGCAGTTTGTGCAACTATCCCTGAGACCCTGTCCTCAACCTCATCTTCGATGTCCGGGGAAGTCGGCACTGCAAGTATCACAAGCCTGAAATCCTTATCATCAAGGTTTTTGATGCTCTTTATTGCCCTTCCAAGCGTGCCTTCCAGATTTAACGGGATAGGGTGGTCATAAACAGCATCCCCTTCCATCCATCCAGTTGAGCTTTCCCGTCCCCAGTAGCTGGGAATCACCATCGTAAGTTCCAAAATACGCCACTTCCTGTAATACTGGTTACAATTATAGGAAGAACATTATTTATATTCTTGTAAGTGCGCAGCTCTCAGTCCTTATCTACAAGCACAGCATCCCTGATCACCACTTTTGCCGTGTACTCGTCGAGTTCAACCATCTCAATTTCCCTTATCTCGATCCTTTTGTGGTACATCGGGCCATCCAGCACAAAGCTCTCGAACTCGCCACCCTCGCCTGCAATATTGAGCCCTATCTTCTCGTTGAGCTTTACAAGCCTTTCAATATCCTTCTCTTCTATCCTGCGTCCGAGCCAGCTACTGTCAAGACCATAGGCCGCAATGCTGCTGAATATGAACTCAAAACCGGTTGACAGTAATTGATGCATCTCCTTTTCCTGGTCGATATGCCAGAGAGGCGAGAATACCTTAAGGCCAAGCTCATCGCAAACCCTTTCGATCCTTTCCCGCTGATAGTTAGAATAAAGTGCTCCTGTAACGACCCCTTCAATGCCGAATTCATCCTTTGCTCTGAGGATGGCATTCTTCAGGTCCCTAAGTTCGGTTTCCTTTTCACCAGGTGTCATCTCCTCTATAAGGGGGATGCCCATGGCCTGCGCCTGCAGCTGTGCAAGACCGATGTTTGGTGTGTGGAACATATATGAGTCGGGGTTTTCGCTCTTAATGGTGATAAGACATTCCACGGAGTAGTTCTGCTCCTGCATGATGTGCAGTGCGTAGTTGCTGTCCTTCCCAGAACTGAAGAGCACTCCAAGTTTCAGGTTGGGCTGGCCGTAGAACTGTTTCAGGTACTCTGTCTTTGTCCGGCAGCCAGCTTTTTTCATGAGCCTGCCGATCGCCCTGTCGAACCTGCTGCCATATTGTGCTGCCTGCTTCTTACGCCTGGCAAGCTCTTCGGGCAGGCCAAGGTCAATAGCTGCATCCCTTAATATCAACTTGTTCTGTTCTTTATCTATCTTGCAGGTCGCCGGGATCCTGAGGCAATGATCGACAAAACGTTTGTCCAGATAGGGTACACGCAGCTCGATGTTATTGTTCATCGCAACAACATCGTCCCTGTAAGTGTTCTTCTCGTATATCTTCAAAATATCTGCATAACAATCCCTGTTTATGTCCGTGGAGCGCTTATGGCGGTCATACCCGGCCAGCAGCTCATCGGCGCCGGAACCCGAGAACATGACTCTTATCCCGTCTTCCCTTGCTGCAACACATGCTGCGTACATTGTCAGTGCAACTCCCACTTTGGGTACGCTGGTGTCCTCGACCAGCGGGACCACTGCTTTAAGGTATTCTTCAACCTCTTCAAGCGATATTTCCCTGACCTTCAGGTCAAGACCTAAGATTTCAGCCACTTTCAATGAATGCCCGACATCAGGGGCTAACTGAACATCCTCAAGGCCGGCTGTGTAGCAGGTGAGACCAATCCCTCTTTCATCCCCTAGCTTCTTGCACAGGTATGCGATCACAGTGGAGTCCAGGCCTCCGGAAAAAAGAATGCCGAACCTCTCATTGGGAATGCGTATTGAAACCGCATCTTCCAGAAGTCCTATGAGATCTTCCTTTATCTTTTCATATGGCTTTGTGTTCTCGGGAACAATCGAGAAAAACTTCCGGTTAAAGCGCTGCAACGTTTTTTTCTGCAGGTCGTAGGCAAGGATCTCGCGCGGGTTGAGTTCCATTATGCCGGCAAAGCCTGTTCCTGCAAGGGCCTTCTTCTCAGATGCAAAAGCAAAGCCTTCAGAAGTCGAGTACCACAGAGGCTTGATCCCTATTATGTCCCTTGCAATGTATACCTTATTCTTCCTCCAGTAAGCAAAGGCATATACCCCGATGAGCTCCTCAAGCAGCCCATCCATTGTCTGCAGCATCCCTTCTTCAGAAATTTGAACGCTGTCCTTTAATTTCAGTTCGATGAGCCTTATGAGCATCTCTGCATCATTTGCTGCTTTAAGACTGTATTTTCCCCCAAGTTCTTTCCAGTTATAGATCTCACAGTTGGCAGCCAGTTTCCCATCAATTACTATGGGTTGTCTGACAAAGCTCACCATGGAGTGAAGGCAGTGACCAAGGATGCTTTCTGCAGATGTGCCTGCCGGGATCTCAAGTTCGCTTATGTCCTTTGCGAACTCTATCCATTCCTGTCCACATATTCCTGTACAATCAAGACCCCTGTCCTTCATTATCCCAAGAGACCTGCGGGTCAGTTCGAACGCATTGCCGACATTGAAAAAACCTGTAATTGCGCACATTTTCCCGGTTTTGATTATA
>JAFGCK010000109.1 GCA_016932675.1 Methanosarcinaceae archaeon
ACCCGGGGATCACATATAAAAATTTTATTAAAAATACATTCTGTGTGCGGAAACTAAATTTTTCGCTGATCAGAAGGAACTGTTATAAGGGATTGGAACAGGATATCCTGTGATGGTACAGAGTTTCAATGTCCCGGGGCAAAACGGGAAAGCTCTCTTTCCACTTTACACCATCACATTCATAGGAACCCTTGGTTTTGGCATAATACTGACCTTTCTTGTGTTCCTGGTCACCGAATACGGAGGCAATGCTTTGATCTACGGGCTTCTTGCCTCGACATACCCGGCCTTTCAGCTAATAGGAGCACCATTCCTGGGGAAATGGTCTGACATCTACGGACGAAAGAAGATACTGTTACTAAGCCAGATCGGAACGCTTGTTGCATGGATAATCTTCCTTATAGCCCTTTTTATGCCGGTTACTGAGCTCATAGGTGTGGATTCGCAGGTCCTTGGAGTCTTTACGATCACACTACCACTTTTTGCAATATTCGTCGCAAGGGCCCTGGACGGCCTGACAGGAGGAAACGTATCAGTTGCCAATGCGTATCTTGCAGACCTGACACCAGACGAGGAAAGGAATAAGAATTACGGACGAATGTCTGTGGCTTCCAATCTGGGTTATGTTGTTGGTCCGGCACTTGCAGGATTTCTGGGTGCAACCATTTACGGAGAGATAATTCCAGTATCTGCAGCCCTGGTAATTTCAATCATAGGTACACTGATTGTCATCCTCTTCCTCCCGGATACATCTGTCTGCACCATCAAAGAATACTCTGGATCAGAAGGGATCAGAAAGATTCTTGGACAGGAACAAAAAGAGTGTTACCAGGTTGAAAGTGAAAAGAAAATAAAGCTCAAGGATGTTTTCAAACTTGAGTACATTCCCTTCATGCTCATGCTCTATTTTTTGATATTCCTGGGTTTCAACATATACTATACTGCTTTTCCAGTATTTGCTGTGGACATCCTGAATTGGAGCCCTGCAGGCCTGGGAATATATTTTTCAGTAATAAGTGCCTTGATGGCATTTGTACAGGGACCTGTACTCGGGAAACTCGCCCGCAGATACATGGAATCTATTTTGATAGTGGTTGGTGGTTTTACACTTGGAATACAATTCCTTCTCATAATACCTGGCAATATCTACCTGATATACCTGGCAGCTTTTTTCTTTGCATTCGGGAACGGTATAATGTGGCCTTCCATCCTTTCAGTGCTCTCAAAGCTTGCGGGAACTGCATACCAGGGCTCAGTACAGGGTTTTGCAATGAGTTCCAGCAGTTTTGCAAGTATAATAGGGTTGCTTGCCGGAGGATTGCTCTATACACAGATCAGAGCAATGTCCTTCCTGATAGCCGCCTTTATAATCTTCATTGTTGTCCTGCTCTCGTTCAGGCTGATAAGAATTGAGAAACAGAAAAGATGAAAATAGATATATATCATCCTGAGAGAGTTCTTACGATCACTTATTTACAGGAGTTGCCAAAAGACTGGCGATCCTGCGTTCGTCTCAGGGTGGGGAAGATATGGAGAAAGATTATGATGCCATAGTTGTGGGAACAGGTGTGGCCGGGTCTGCAACCGCACATCGCTTACATGATGCCGGTATGAGAGTGGCTGTTGCCGATATGGAAAGATATGGAGGTACCTGTGTCCTTAAGGGGTGTACCCCCAAAAAGATATTTACAGGCATGGCCGATATCATCGACTCGAACAACAGGATGATAGGGAAAGGCGGGGTCGGGCCGGGCCAGCATATAAGCTGGAAAGAACTCATGGATTTCAAGAACGAGATCGTCGATATGTATTCTTCTGCCAGGGTAAGGGAATACGAGGAGGCGGGCATCGACATGTATCACGGGAGAGCGCATTTTGTGGACGGGTCTACCCTTGCCATAGGTGGTGACAATATAAAGGCAAGGTACATAATACTTGCCACAGGTGCCAGACCTGCGGATGCCAGGATACAGGGAATGGAGCACCTTACACCCAGCAGTGACTTCCTCGATCTTGAGGAACTGCCTGAACGCATCATTTTTGCAGGAGGTGGTTTCATCTCATTCGAGTTTGCCCATATTGCTGCTCGTGCAGGTGTCAAGGCAACGATATTGCACAGAAGTGCAAGGGCTCTCAAGAACTTCGAGCCCGACCTTGTGGAGTTGCTTATCAGAGCATCGGATTATGCAGGCATCAGGGTAATGACAGGTCAGGAGATAACGGGGATAGAGTACAACAACAAGACACTTGAGATCACGGTCACGACACTTGAGAGGACCACGAACAAGGAAATTACCCATAAGTGCGATATGGTCGTACACGGCATGGGCAGGATACCCCAGATCGAGGGGCTTAAGCCTGAGAAAGGCAACGTTGCAGTAAAGGACGGAGCTATTGAGGTCAATGAGTATCTTCAGAGCACATCCAACCCCAGGGTATATGCAGCCGGGGACTGCATCAAGCCGGGGGCCCCGCTCACACCTGTGGCCTCCATGCAGGGAAAAATAGTGGCTTTGAACATCCTTGAAGGGAACAGGCATAGGCCTGACAACAGTACCGTGGCTTCAGCAGTGTACACAATACCCACCCTTGCAGGCGTGGGTCTGTCCGAGAAAGATATGAACGACAACCATGAGGTCGTATTCAACGATATGTGCCAGTGGTACTCTGTGATCAGGACGAATATGGAATTCGCAGCCTCGAAGATCATCGTTGAGAAGGGTTCGGGACGGATACTGGGCGCACACATGCTGGGGCCGGATGCCGAGAATGTCATCAATCTCTTTTCCCTGGCAATACGACAGGGTATGAGGATTTCGGACCTGAAGGACGTATTGTATGCCTATCCGAGCATCAGCTATGACACAAGGTACATGCTGGGATGAAGTATCCCGTAAACCAATTCCATTGATCTGTTATGGCAAATATCAAAAAAATAAAAAGTGGAACAGGGGACATGAGATGGATCTGAAGGAACTGCTTTTCAAGGAGAATGTGGGCGGTATCGACCTCTACTTCAGGGCTCTACTGGGATCACTTGCGATCACTGCCCTTGCGGCAGGTATTATGAGAAAGAGCCGGCTGAAGTGGATACTTGCACTTATCGGGTTCACGGGAATATTCACATCCCTCACAAGGCACTGCACCCCGTATACCCTGCTGGGCATCAATACTGCCAAAGACGATACCTGCTCCATAACTGAAAAAACAGAAAGGGAAGATGAATAAGGAGGACCGAGGGTCATCTCAGGCCTTATTCTCATCGGGAATCACAAAAGAAAGCAGCCTGAAGGACATGAAGAATGCGGCGTATATGATAGCCGCGGCTATGAGGAAAGTCCAGATACCCATCTGGGCATAGATGAACCCGCCAAACACAAGGCCAAATATGCTCGCAACACTGGTGAAACTGGCAGATACACCCTGCACCACACCCTGATGTTCCCTTCCTGCAAGCTTTGAAAGTATGGACTGCATCGAAGGCCACATGAAACCGTTACCCACTGCAAACAGAACCGCTGCCGCGTAGGTCAGCAGGACATCACTGAAAGCCAGCAGGACGAAGTTGGTCCCCAAGATCAGACTGCCTGTTATGGCCAGCTGGCCGTCAGATAATATCTTCGAGACGTAACTGAGAACCGGGCCCTCTACCACCACAAGCATCAGGCTCAGAGCGGAGAAGAAAAAGCCCATTTCGGCAGCATCCCATTCAAGCCTGTCAATGGCATATACAGGAAAAGCCGCATAGAACATGTTGAAGGCTATGAAGACAAGGAAATAGATCGAAAGCATGTACGGTACATGTTCAATAGCAAAAGCGTCTTTCAGGCCTGAGCCTTCTTTTTTCCCTGAGGCTGTGCATCCTTCAGACCCGCACCCGGGCATTTTCTTTACAAGCAACCTGCCATCCGATTCATCATGAACGTATTTCCTGGATTCAGGAACAAAGAAAGCTATCATCAGAAGGCCCACTAATGAGATCAGTATTGCTGCAAGCACCGGGAGTTTCTCTTCGTAGACCGTCACGCTCAGGAGCCCGGCCAGTGCCGGGCCTGCTATGAATCCCAGGTTCATTGACACTGACATCCTGCCAAAGTTTTTGCTGCGGTCCTTCTCTTCGGTAATATCGGCAATATATGCGTTGGCAACGGAGACATTCCCGCCGGTCAGACCGTCAAAGGCCCTTGCAGCAAACAGCAATAACAGCGGTATCGTGATGGTGAATTCCCCGAGCAGGTCAGAACTTAGCTCCCTGAGCGTAATGACCGGTATGAACAGGGCTATCATGAAGACCACCCAGGACAGCAGGGTGCCTGCCTGGCTTAACAGCAATACCTTCCTCCTTCCATACACATCAGACCATTTTCCAAGCAGGGGAGCACCCACAAGCTGGAATGCAGGGTACATGGAAGCGATCATTCCGTAGATAAGCGCATTACCACCGAAGTCCTCTACAAGGAAAACAAGAAAAGGAAGTACCAGGCTTATGCCCAGCGTACCTATGAAATTCACTGTCAGTATAGGAAAGACAGGGATCTTGCGGGTATTGTTTTCCGTCATCGTCCATAGAATTTAAAAACGTATACTATTTGACATTTTTGTAAAGGGATACTGCAGGATGAATGTCTGCGTGAATGATATGGGCTGTCCATTGATAAGACCGTCCCGCAGGCGTCACTTTCCGGCATGTACAGAATTTACCTGCAGAGGGTTTTCATGATAAGGGAATACATGCATTTCCACAGATCGGGGTGGTGTAGCGATAACACAACCCTTCCAGTCACCCGGCAAAAGATTTATCTTAAGCGACTTCTACTCGAAAGTATGGAAGAACTGTATTTAAAAGACTGCTATCTTAAGGAATTCGAGGCCACTGTGGAGAACGTGAAGGATGATAGATTCATTGTACTTGACAGGACCGCCTTCTACCCGAACTCAGGAGGACAGCCTCATGATACGGGACTGCTTGTACGTGACGGCGAAGAGTTCCCTGTGACCTATGTGGGCAGGTTTGGGGGGAAGATCAGCCACGAGGTATCAGCGCCGGGACTCCGGGAAGGGGACAGGGTGAAGGGTATCATTGACTGGGACAGAAGAGAGCTTTTCATGAGATACCACACAGCCTGCCATATATTAAGTGCCGTCATCCATAATGAGACAGGCGCCATGATAAGCGGCAACCAGATTGCTGAGAACAAGACACGCGTTGATTTCAGTCTTGAGAACTTTGACCGGGAACAACTGAAATCCTATGAGTCAAAGGTCAACGGGATCATAGACCGTGATGTTCCCGTTGATATAAGCATCCTGCCAAGGGACGAGGCTTTCAGTATCCCTTCGGTTGTCAAGCTGAAGGATGCTTTTCCACCTGACATAGAAGAGATCAGGGTGATCACTATAGAAGATGTTGACCGCCAAGCCTGCGGGGGAACGCATGTGTCCTCCACCGGGGAGATCCCCCATATAGAGATATTCAAGGCAGAGAACAAAGGTAAGAACAACAGAAGAGTATATTTCAGATTTTAGAGTGATCGGGGACCACGCTGACCTTTGGCATTTCTGAATGCATGGAGTGTCTCAGGAGAGATCCCATCTTATAGGCGGTTCCACATTTTCATTTTTTTCCATATATACGGGCAATTGTACATGGACAGTGGTACCAGCCCCCTCGGTGCTTTCGATCCATATCCTCCCGCCGTGCACTTCAACGATGTTCTTTGAAAGATAGAGACCAAGTCCATTGCCACCGTAACTGCGGCTCATTGACCCGTCCACCTGATAGAAGCGCTCGAATATTCTTGACAGCTGATCCTCAGGTATGCCTACACCTTTGTCCGATATCTCAATATGCATCCATTCATTCTCTTCAGATACTGATATTTCGATGCTTCCGGATTTGCGGGAAAATTTTATTGCATTGTCCAGCACATAAACAAAGAGTTCTTTAAGTATCTCAGCATTACCATAGACAAAACGCATGTTATTTGAATAGTTCCTGACGAGGAGCATCTGTCTTTCCTCCATCCTGGAGGAAAGACTGCTGACAGCATTTTCCAGGACATCGGTCAAACTAAGTGGTGAGAACAGGTGTTCTTTCTTGAACTGGAAAGCATTCATTTGCAAAAGTGATTCAATCAGACTGTACAGGCGCTCCGAGTTAGAGACGATGACCTTCAGCCCGTGCCGCTGCCTCTCGTTCAGCTCTCCGAGCATACCTTCATACATGATCTCACTGTAGCCTTTTATGGAAATCAGCGGGGTCTTGAGTTCATGGGTCACATTGGAAACGAACTCGTCCTTCATCTGATCAAGGGATTTCAGTTTCTCATAAGCCCTGGTCATCTTTTCCAGAAGTTCGATGTTCTCTACCGTGATACCTGCCAGCTTACCCACACTTTCAAGAACATACAGATCCTCCTGATTCAGAGAGCAAACCTCCTTAACGTAAAAAACAAAATAACCGATCACCTGATTGCGTGCCACCATGGGGAAAACAACATATTTACCGGGGACCATTCCGGGACAGAGTCCAGATTCCAGAGTGATGAAAAGGGGTTTTATGACCCTGTCAAAAGAATCATCCATTTGCAGGATATCACAGAAAAATGAGTCTTTAAGAGGCATATTGATAATGGAACTCTTAAGCATGGCAGGAATCCCGGAATCCGCAACGAGAACTACCTTAGAGATATCACGTCTTACCATGTGGATGAAACCATATTCTCCATTCAGGTAAGAAAGCAGTTCATTTAGAACATCATGCAAAAATGCATCGGAATCAAGAGAACTTGCAGATATCGAGGTAGCGGAATGAAGTATCAGAAGATCCCTGTCCTTCTTGAATGCCTTTTTCTCTGCAACCTCGCACTTTGCCGATATCCCGGCAACAGTGATGCCAGAAAGCATAAAGACCATGAAAATAAATGATGGGAGATAAAGTTCGTTGAACGATATATGCTCCAACCGGCTGAAAAAACTCCTATTGCCCAGTAGGAAGTTGTTTATCAGATCACAGCAGATCAGTACAAGAAGAGCAAGTACTGCTGAAACCATAATGGTTGCCAACTTTTTTTTCATGTACCACCTGCAAGGGCCAAAGACAGTATTATAAAGCAATATAATTCAGTAATACCCGATATTCTACTAAATGTATAAAATCTTCAGATATAGCATATATATGTTCCGATTCTGATCTGTTATCTTTGGCGATATCTAATTAGCTTCGAAACCTCCTTTTTCTGACCAGGCAATATTAGATCATCCTTAAAACAGGTGTCTTCCACTCTGATCCGTGTCATTCCTATAAATCGGTGTCTTGGACAGAGATCCGGATGATCACCGGCTTTAATGAAAAAGGAAAGGCGTTTAAGCTAAAATTCTGATCAGATATGCTCTCATCTAGAAGAATAGGAGTGCCTGCAGCCAATGGATCAGCGAATGCTTAGGTTTTTAAATAGTTAGATATATCTAAACTGCTATCTCTCAGATGGTGCCTAAGCCAAAAACGTAGGGATTGCAGGCTTCCTGCAGACAATTATAATACACATGCTTGCGTTAGTTCCATACCGTAAATACATAAAAAATCATTATGAACATTGAATAATTACATTGATCTTGTGGAGATAGACAGAATG
>JAFGCK010000110.1 GCA_016932675.1 Methanosarcinaceae archaeon
CTGATTCGTGTACTTGATTTTTTTTGATTCCTTTTCGCTCATGTTTTTTTTTGTATTTGTCTAGGTTTATATTGATTTTGATTATTGTCAACAAACATCATTTAACAACCAATGCTAAAAAACAATTGATATTGTCATAACGTTGTCATTTTATTATATTACTATATTAAATAATTTTTTATCATAATCATATATTTAAACCGCTAATCTTTGTTGCTAATATCATCGTTATTGTTTAAATCTTGCTATCGAAAATTACCCGGTTCCCGGATCTCAGGCTTTAAGGGGACATTGAACGGATTTCTATGGATGCATGTCAAAAGGGAACTCAAAAGGGAACATCTGTCATGAAAGGGGAAACTTAATTAGATGTGCCTTACCCTATAAGTAAAAACAATTCGTGCAGGGATAATGATGAAAAAGATCAGGATGATCTCCTGGAATGTCAATGGTATCAGGTCAGTCCAGAAGAAAGGTTTTGTAGAGTGGCTGGAAAAAGAGCAGCCTGATATTCTGTGTATTCAGGAGACAAAGGCCCGGAGGGAGCAGTTGAACGGTGATCTTCTGGAAGTCGAAGGCTATCATACTTATTTTGCCTCGGCAGAAAAAAAAGGTTACAGCGGTGTTGCACTTTATAGTAGGATCGAGCCTGAGAGCATCAAATGCGGATTCGGGATCGAGAAGTTCGATCGTGAAGGAAGGACGCAGATAGCTGACTACGGCGATTTCATATTGTTCAATATATATTTCCCAAACGGTAAGGCATCAAAAGAAAGACTGGAATATAAAATGGAGTTCTATGATGCCTTTCTTGAATATGCCGATGTCCTGAAGGGCAGGGGTAGGAAACTTATCATATGCGGAGATGTCAACACTGCACACAGGGAGATAGACCTCGCACGCCCCAGGGAGAATGAAACGATCTCCGGTTTTCTTCCGGAGGAGCGGGAATGGATAGATAAACTGCTAAGCCATGGTTATGTTGATACGTTCAGGCATTTTCACAAGGAACCTGAACAATATACCTGGTGGAGCATGCGCACACGGGCAAGGGAAAGGAATGTCGGCTGGAGGATCGATTACTTCTATGCCAGTGAAAATATCATGGACAATATCACTGATTCCTACATACTGCCGGATGTTATGGGCTCGGACCACTGCCCGATAGGTCTTGACATTGAGTTCTGACCCAGGTGCTATCTCTGTCCTGCAGCATTCAGTGCCAGTTCTGCGGCTTCTTCAGGGGAGCATGCTTTGACGGTCCCTTCGATGTCCCATTTTGAATCGAGGATCACAACTGTCTTCCCCATTTTCAGGGAATGGGCTATCTCGGAAAGGGTCCCGTATCCCCCTCCCACAGCTACCAGGGCATCGCATGACTGTGCAATGATGGCATTCCTTGCATGGCCCATGTTGCTCAGGATTGCGATATCGATATAAGGGTTTGGGCTTTGACGGCTGTCTCCCGGGACTATCCCAACGGTGATGCCACCTGCTTTTTTTGCTCCCCTTGCAGAGGCCTCCATGACGCCTCCAAGCCCCCCGCAGATCAGGAACGCACCATTTTTTGCGATCTCATATCCCACTTCCTCTGCCTTTTGCTTTAGATCTTCATTACATGTGCCTGCACCGATGATCCCTATCTGTAGTTTCATGTCCATGACCTTCTGCTGGTTATTGGATGATGGCTTAGATATAATCATTCTGTATCCTTAGTATTTCTTTGCTGTCCTTAGCATTTGAATATTCTTCAAGCGGCTCCTGGTTCAGTTCCAGGAATGTGTGCCCCCAGTTGAATTTGCTCATCACTGCCTGTGCCTGTTCTTTATGGCCAAGTATATATAGGGTTGCTGCAAAGGCTTCTGCTGATGTGAGCTTGAAAGGTCTCCCGAAATTCACGGGATTGCCTGCTACCAGAAAGGGAAGTGCGCGGTGCTGGAGTTCAAGCTTTATAAGTTGCGGGAAAACCTCTTCAACATGTTCCCATGAGCAATCAAGCACCGTGATGCCTTTTTCGGCATTGTCGTGCGGAGACAGGGCTTTTTCTGCCATAGGGTCCAGCAGGATCGATCCTCCGGGTATACGGTTTATTTTTTCCAAGAGCTGTGCAAGCCCGAAACGCGCCATCTTCTTTCCAGTACATTTTTTCGGGTCACATTGGCCTGCATGGTAAATGAAGAGTTTGACGTCTTTTTTTTTCATTGTTTGCACTGTAGGTGTGATCCTATAAATTGCTTGGTTTTACCGGCTTCAAGTCAAATATTATAGATAGCTATTTATATTTATATAACCATTTTTTACTGAATATCTCTTAATTACACAATGTTCGATCTTGGGGTGTTTCATGACCGCAAAAATATACTCAATCATATCAGGAAAAGGTGGTACTGGTTCCACCACTGCTGTTATTAATATCGGGGCTGCTCTTGCAGGATTTGCACAAAAGACACTTATAGTTGATGCTGACCTGGGCATGCCGACCATAGGGCTGATGCTTGGTCTTGAGACCAGGATTACATTGCATGATGTCCTTTCAGGCGAAGCTGAGGTCAGGGACGCCATCTATGATGGACCCAACAACCTGAAGGTATTGCCGGGGAGCATATCTCTTCAAAGTTTTATGAACACAGACCAGGAAAGGCTGGCGGAAGTGATCGAAAGTGTCAGGGAGGATTTCGAGTTCATACTCATTGATTCTCCCACAGGTATCAGCAAGAACTCATTGTCTGTGATCTCCCTTGCTGATGAGATCATACAGATGATGAACCCCGATATAGCGTCCCTCGCAGGTGCAATGAAGGTCAAGGCGATCGCAGACTCCATGAGCAAACAGTTTTTCGGTGTCATAGTGAACCGGACCGGGACAATAAATAATGAATTGAGCGCAGAGCGTATAGAGACCACGCTGGGTCTCAAGATCCTTGAGAATCTTCCGGAAGATCCCAATGTCAAGAACTCGGTTGCATTCAAGGCACCGGCAGTGGTCAAATATCCGGGCTCCCCAGTATCGGTAGGCTTTAACAGACTTTCTGCGGAGATCGCAGGTATAAAGGTGCCTGCTGTTGAAACGTTTGTTGAGGAAAAGAGCAAGAAACAGAAGGGCAAAAGGGCATTCATGTCCATGAAACGTAAGTGAGGGATGTCTGTGTGCGATCCATGGGACAATATGAATTGCTCAGTTTCCGGGCCAGGGATAATATCTTTAGGGGCTGATAATAATGGATGATGGGATATTTAGAGATAAAAATGACAAAAAGGATACTTCTGATCTTCCTGAAGATAGTGACAAGGCCGAAACATCCATATCTTCAACAGGCGGCGAAGACGCTCCATCGCCGGACAGGAAGGAAATGGAAGAAGAACTGGCTGTTGAAGTAGAGGCTGATGAAAGTCTGACATCACTCCCGGAAGATGACAATGCTTCATATCCATTGCAGGAAGGCCCCTCTGATTCCGTTCCGCTGGAAGAGAGCCTTGCTGATGACAATACCTTTGAAGCAGTTCCTTTTGCTGATGAGGATATATTTGTGGATGAACTTGCCGATCTGATACTTCCTGCTGATGAGGTTGTAAGTATCGAGGAACTAAAAAGCAGGATTGATGTCACGGCAGCTGGCATCTTGTATCTGGATGAAGTATCCGATGAGCTGGAGCTTAAGTGGGAGCAGGTGGCAAAGGAGATATTAGAGGAAGAGCCTGTTGAAGAAGAAACTGTTTATGATGAGGAAGAGTCCGAGACTCTCGTGGACCGCATCAACAAGCTTTTTGCAAGAAAAAAGATCAATACCGACCCTTATAATATGATCGAGCACGGTCCTATAGTTGATTTTACAATCCCTGCTGACAGTCCTTATAAAGAAGTGGAATTATACGAGGTAAATCCTCCCTATGGATATGTGAGGATCGCCTATAATCCCAATTCACACGAATTCCAGTACCAGGCCTTAGAACCCATACTTACGGAGAAAGAAAGGGAACTCCTTGATGCCATCAAATTAAAGTTCGTAGAGACCCTTGACATAAATCTTAAAGAGACATCCAGGAAGAATGCGGAGGAATATCTGCGTGACAATCTGATAGCATACCTTCAGGAATATCAGATCGACATTTCGCCCAAAAAACGTGAGAGGATAACATATCATCTTATACGGGACTACGTGGGATATGGTGAGATAGATGTTCTGATGAGGGACGGCTCCCTGGAAGATATTTCCTGTGATGGTCCGGATACTCCCATATATATATATCACAAAGAGTACAACTCCGTTCCTACCAGCATAGAGTTCATTGGGGATGATGAGCTGGATTCCTTCGCCATAAGGATCGCACAGATATGCGGAAGGCATGTATCCATCGCAAACCCTCTTCTGGATGCCACCATGCCCGATGGGTCCCGTATACAGCTAACACTTGGAAGGGAGATCACTACCCGTGGAAGTACTTTTACCATCAGGCGGTTCAAGGATAATCCGATAACTCCTACGAATCTCATTGATTTCCATACATTCTCCACTGCAATGATGGCCTATCTGTGGCTTGCGGTCGAATCCAATAAGAGTCTTATCTTTGCAGGTGGTACAGCATCAGGAAAGACCACTGCAATGAACGCGGTTTCCCTTTTCATCCAGCCGGAAATGAAGATAGTTTCCATTGAGGACACCAGGGAACTCAATCTTTCCCATCCCAACTGGATACCTGGTGTCACAAGGCAATCATTTTCAGGCGATGGAAAAGGTTCAATTGAAATGTATGAGCTGCTGAGAGCATCCCTGAGGCAGAGGCCTGAGTACATACTCGTGGGTGAGGTCCGAGGATCTGAAGCCTATGTACTGTTCCAGGCAATGTCCACAGGACACACAACATTTTCCACAATGCATGCAGACTCGGTACAGTCGGTGGTTCACAGGCTTGAGAACCCGCCGATCAATGTTCCAAGGATCATGATCCAGGCACTAGACCTTGTATCTATACAGGTTCAGGTAAAGGTCGCGGATGAGCGTGTCAGGAGATGTAAGACACTCACCGAGATCGTCGGTGTCGATCCGAGGACAGGTGAATTGCTTACCAACGATGTATTCTCGTGGGATGCTGCAAAGGACCTGTTCCAGTATTCAGGAAGGTCCTATGTGGTGGAAAGTGTCATGGAAAGCAGGGGATGGACCGAAGAGAGGGTGCGTGAGGAGCTGAAACGGCGTCAGGATATCCTTGAATGGGCGCGTGATAAGAAGATCACCCACTTCAGAGAATTTGCAAAGCTAGTGGTCACCTACAACCGTGAACCAGAGACAATTATGAAAATTGTAAGGCAGGATCTGTATGGCTAATCTCTACTTTACTTTTGCGTTTAACTTATTCGGAAAGTACTACACGCAGAAAAGGTCAGAGTATTTCGACCTTCGACACAATCTGTTAAAGAACAGGATGGATATGTCATATGATACCTATCTCTCAGGTGCATTGCTGACTTCCATAATCGGTTCGATAGTTGCTCTTTTATCTTTCCTTTTAGTCATCTCCCTTCTGGGAGTTCCCGAGTTCAGGGCCACCAGGATCACATTCCCTGTGTGGACCGGTCCTATTCTGGAGTATAAATCCATCCTTATCGTCATCATAGGTAGTATTCTTGTCACGGGAATTGTTTTTCTGGTGGTCTATAAGTTGTTCACTTTGTATCCTGTCCTTATGGCAATGGACAGGAAGGGAAAGATCGATCAAATGCTCCCCTATGCTGTGAACTATATGTCTGCAATGTCCGGAGCAGGTGTATTGCCTGTTGATCTTTTCAGGTCCCTTGCAAACAACCCGATCTATGGAGAGGTAGCGACGGAGTACCGCTATATGGTACGTGACCTTGAAGTGCTTGGTACAGACCTTGTAACGGCCATGAAAAACCTTGCAATGACCACTCCTTCTATTATGTTGCAGGATTTCCTTCAGGGAGCGATAACCGTTGTAACTTCCGGAGGGGAGCTAGAGACATATTTCCAGATAAAAACCGAGCAGTACCTTATGGAGAACAGGCAGCGTCAGAAGGAATTCCTTGAAACGCTGGGGCTGCTGGGTGAGACCTATGTCACCGCTTTTGTAGCGGGTCCTCTTTTCCTTATCGTCGTCATATCCATCATGTCGATCATGGGCAATGCAGAAATGCTCTTTCTGTATCTGATAATCTATGCGATCATTCCAGTAGGAAGTATCATGTACGTTGTCCTGATAAGCAGTATGACCCCGGAGGCCTGATATGAATATCATGGAACTATTCAGGAAAGACGTGCCTTATAATGATGTGAACCTTACCGAGGAGGAGCTTTGTGCACTTGAAGACTCCATGGTCGGCAGGAAGATCGAGGGATCAAAGAAAAATGTGCTTTTGAAGGAGTTTCTCAAGAAACCTGGAGCTACACTCTTCAGGCATCCTGAATATACATTTATCATCAGTGTCCCTGCTGCTTTGCTGGTATTCATATTCGGAATGTATGTTACATGGGGTACAGTTCTTATAGATGACGTTATCATTTTCAGCGTACTGACCTCTATAACACCCCCTGCGATCGCCTATGATAAAAAGTACCGGTATACGAGTAAGATCGAGGAATACCTGCCGACCTTCCTCAGGGATATCTCAGAGATGAGCAGGGCCGGCCTGACACTTCCAAGATCGGTTAACACGGTCTCTAAAGGGGAATACGGTGATCTTACAACGGAGGTCAGGCAGATGGATCTTTCGATGTCATGGGGAGTTTCCTTCGAACGCACCCTTCGTAATTTTGCAGACAGGGTACCAACTCCTATTATAGTGAGGTCCGTGTCCCTGATCACTCAGGCAAGCAGGGCCGGTGGAAGTGTTCCCTCTGTGCTGGAAGCTGCAGCCCGCGATGCAAGAGAGGTCAAACTGCTTGAGCAGGAGAGGCGCGGTAACATGATCGTCTACGTGGTGATCATTTACATGTCCTTCTTTGTCTTCCTCTTTGTAATTGCCATGCTGACATCTACATTTGTCCCTGTCATGGCAGAGGCAGGAAAAGCGGCTTCAGCAGCTGGTGCAGGTAGCCAGTTCATAGGTGCTTTCGATCCGGCAGAGTACACCCGTCTCATGCTGCATACTGCAGTGATACAGGGTTTCATGAGCGGGCTTGTTGCAGGTCAGATGGGGGAAGGAGCCGTTACAAAGGGACTGAAGCACTCTATCATCATGACACTGATAGGCTGGTTGGTCTTTACATTTGTCATCTAAGACCGGAAAAGACCTTTGCGGCCTTTTCCTCTATTTCTGAAAAAAGGTCATTGCCCTTTGCATCAATGCCAACTATAAGCGGGCCGAAGTTCTCGACTTCAAGTTCCCACACAGCCTCGGGCATACCCAGGTCAGGCCAGTGGACCTCTCTTACGTTTTTTATGTTCCCGGCAGCAAGGGCCCCACATCCGCCGGTGAATGCAAGGTATACGCACCTGTTTCTCAGCGATCCGGTGACATTGGTCATACCACCTTTCCCTATCAGTGCAAGAACATTGTGCTTTTCCAGAAGCTGCGGTGTCATTGCCGACATGCGTGAGCTGGTAGTTGGTCCTGCTGCTATTGCTTTCCATCTCCCCTCTCTTTTCTGCATGAGCGGCCCGCAGTGGTAGATCACCGCACCTTCAAGGTCAAAGGGAAGTTTCTCTCCCTTTTGGGTCATTTCAAGTATGCGTGCGTGTGCCTCATCCCTGGCAGTGAGTATGGTCCCGGTAATGTAGACAACATCGCATATGTTAAGTCTGAGTATATCCTCCATTTGCAGAGGTGTACTGAGATGGTATTCCATTATTCATCAGCTCCCAGTGTGACGGATGCGTGACGGTTGGCCCAGCACTGGATGTTCACTGCAACGGGAAGAGAGGCTGTGTGGCAGAAGGCCTTTTTCACATGTACTGCAAGGGCGGTGGTATCTCCTCCAAGCCCCATGGGTCCGATGCCAAGGGAATTGATGTCGTCAAGTATGCTTCTTTCAAAATCGTCCATATCATCCGTATCTTCCAGCAGGGCCGATTTGGCAAGCCTTGCTGCCTTATCGAAGGATCCGCCAATGCCCACACCAACAATGATCGGCGGGCATGGCTTCCCACCGGCCTTCAGCACGGTTTCAAGAATGAAACGCCTGATGTCTTCTGTTTCCGTGGGATTGAGCATTCTAAGGGCACTCATGTTCTCAGAGCCTGCTCCTTTCGGGGCAACTGTTATCCTGATGTTTTTCCCGTCCATGAACTCGTACCTGATGTCCGGTATCCCCTCCCCGGTATTGTCCCCGCTGTTATGGCGGTCCAGGGGGTCTACAGCATTGGGGCGCAGGGGAATGGATCCTGTTGCCTGCCTTACCCCTTCCACTATTGCGTCCTCCAGGTTGAAATCAATCCTTGTCTCCCTTCCGATCTCAACAAAAAAGACGAGTATGCCGGTATCCTGGCACATGGGTATACCGTTCCTAGCTGCAATATCTATGTTCCTGAGTATGCTTTCCAGCTGCGCCCTTGCAACAGGCGAGGATTCCCTCTGCTTTGCAGCTTCAAGGGAATCCACGACATCCCGGGGAAGGACGGTCTCGGCACTTTTCAATATGTCCATGGTAGCAGCGACAACATCATCATAGGAAATATCAGACAAAAAGGATCACCTTTGGATATTCAGCGCAGGATACGGTTTTGAGGTCCTGCATACCTGAGTGGGCGTATTCGGGTATTCTGTCATTTCAGGGTAGTAGGGTCTTATGTTATTTATTTAGATGCTATTGTTGTAACGGATAGTTACAGAGGCCTCTATGAACTGTAGTTCGATCAAAAACATATAGCTATACTGTATTATTGTCACAGGGCCTTTGTAGGGACGATCTGACCAAATATACTTCGCCTTATATGGAAAATGTAAAAGGACTCAGGCAGTTTGCTTTCAGCCTGTCACAGATCATGCGGGCCGGGTGTGTGTACGGATCTTTTAATGATGCAGGATGCCTGGCACCGTTACCATGACATAGTTCTCTGCAAGATAAGTGACTTTAAAAATGAAGTTATATTTTCCGATATAAAAAATGTACCGTAATTCAGGTAAACTATTATAAAAATGGTGCGGGAGAAGGGATTCGAACCCCCGAACGCCTGCGCGAGCAGATCTTGAGTCTGCCACCGTTGACCGCTTGGTTACTCCCGCAGATGAATATTCCGGTCCCTCTACAGCGGTATTTATTATAAATCTATCTGTTACCGGTATCTGGTATTGCTGGTCCGTATCACTGTCAATTGCAGGGCCGTGCATATATGGATGCAAAGAATGAAATTGCTTTTGAAGTCCTGCATGCTTTATTTTTTGTATTTCATGGACAATTTATCTGATGACCGCAATGGATCTGAGTTTCTTTTGGACACTTTGTTCTTTGTGAAGCCGGTCAGGTCGTGTAAATTTAAAAACGTATTTTCTTTTCAGTATTTTTATTACTGAAGAAAATTCACTAACGATCAGGTTAAATATCTGTTTTTCAATATTATTTATTATACAGATCGGTCCCTGACCGGGTCAGTAATCATGATTAAGATGCTGGGGGTAATTTTATCAGAAGGAGCAGATTGGATATTACGCTTGCTATTCTAAAGATCGCTATGAATGGCGCTAAAAAGACTCAGATCGTCTATGGGGCGAACCTGAATTCAACAATAGCCAACAAATATCTTGAAAGACTGGAGGGCGATCAGCTGATCGAACAAAGGGGCAATATGTTCATTACCACCGACAAGGGGCGCGTATATAAGGACCTGGCCAGCGAGCTGGTTGTCGGCTAGCTGCCAGACCATATCTCATTACGTTCCGGGTACCAGCTCATATAAGTCCCAGCATATCCGACAGTTTAAGCATGACATTTACCACCTGGAATTTGATGTTACCAACAAAACCCACAGGCTCAATAACGATGTCCCCTTTTTCCATTGCTTCGTAGAATACCGTCATCGGTTCACCTGATGAGAGCAACTGGTCTACAGCACTCTCTTTTGCAGTTACTGTCACTGTAGCTCCTATGTCCTCCTCTGGGCCGAACTCTTCGAATGTTGTGATGATTGCATCCTCTGTGACCGCATTGATGTGAAGCTCTGAACCATCGTTCATCTCTATCAGAAGATGGATAAGCTCACCCCCAAGCATGCTCTTTAACAAAAAGGGTACATGGTCTGCATTTTCGTTGTATTCGGCCACTTTAAGGTCAAGTTCATTGAACGTGACAGCACTTGCAGGCTGCATGAATATCGCCAGCAAAAGTAAGAAAATAACTATTGCTTTTCTCATTTTATTCTTCCCGTATTATTCCATATCCAATCATGCATCAATGTATATATATTTATCAATTATATATTAAATAGTAATCTGTAATTTTTATATCATAACAATACTTTTTATCTCTGAACGCTTACATGCACAGATCAGGCGATCACAGATTCAACACAGAGGTTCTTAAGTGGGCGAGATAGTAGTTAGTGACTCAATGAAGGCTTATTTTGAAAGTCTTGAGTCCAGACTGGGGCGGGAGATCGAAATAGCCAACAGGGCACGTTCAAAGGGCAGGGACCCAAAACCAGTGATAGAGATACCCCTTGCCAAGGATCTTGCAGACAGGGTTGAGAACCTGATCGGTGTCAAAGGGGTGGCTGAGCAGATCCGCAGGTTCGATGAGACAATGTCCCGTGAGGAAGGTGCCCTGGCCATCGGTAAAGCAGTAGCTGAAGGTGTTGTGGGTGAATTCCCTTCGAAGTCTGCTGCTATAGAGGCTGCGATCCGGGTTTCAGTTGCCATGCTTACAGAAGGTGTGGTGGCGGCCCCCATTGAAGGTATCGACCGCGTGGACATCGATAAGAACGACGACGGCACAGAATTCATAAGGATCTATTACTCAGGTCCTATCCGCAGTGCAGGAGGCACGGCTCAGGCATTATCCGTACTTGTGGGAGATTATGTGAGGCGTGCAGTGGGCATTGACAGGTACAAGCCCCGCAGGGAAGAAGTTGAAAGGTATGTTGAGGAGATCCTTCTTTACAGGCGTGTGGCCACCCTGCAGTACACTCCTTCTGAAGCGGAGATCCGGCTCATTGTTGAGAACTGTCCCATATGCCTGGACGGAGAACCCACCGAGGATGAAGAGGTGGAAGGTCACCGTAACCTGGAAAGGATACCGACCAACAGGATACGCGGTGGCATGGCTCTTGTACTTGCAGAAGGTCTTGCACTGAAGGCCCCGAAGATCCAGAAGCATGTCAGGAAATTGGAAATGGATGGCTGGGAATGGCTTGACAGTCTCATCTCCGGCTCAAAGAGCGGTGAAGGGGATCCCGGGGAAGAGTCAAAGGGCATCAAACCCAAGGATAAATACCTCGCAGACCTGATAGCAGGAAGGCCGGTGTTCTCCCACCCCATGCGCCCGGGCGGTTTCAGGCTCAGATACGGTCGCTCAAGGAACACTTCCTTTGCCGCAGCAGGGATCAGCCCTGCAAGCATGGTCCTGCTGGACAGCTTCATAGTGGCAGGCACCCAGCTAAAAGTCGAGCGCCCCGGTAAAGCGGCAGGTATGGCTCCGGTCGATTCCCTGGAAGGTCCCACCGTGCGGCTGATATCGGGAGATGTGATCAGGGTCGACGATGAGAAGCTTGCCATCAGGATACATCCGGAAGTTGAATATATTATAGACATAGGTGAGATACTGATCAACTATGGTGATTTCCTCGAGAATAATCATCCGCTTGTTCCTTCTTCTTACTGTTTTGAATGGTGGGTGCAGGAATACGAAGAACTGGTTCCCGGGGAAATAAGGGACGAATCCTTACTCAGGGATCCCACGCAGGAGGTCGCACTCGGCTTATGCGATGAGCATAATGTCCCTCTGCATCCCAAGTTCACGTATCTCTGGCATGACATCAGGACGGGGGAACTGGCGGCATTGTCTTCTTTCATTGCAGAGCTCGGCCATGTTGACAAAGAGCTTTCCTGTCTTACAATTCCGTATGAGATAGCCCTTGAGAAGGGGATAAAGACCATACTTGAGAACCTTCTTGTGCAGCATTCTGTAAGGGAAAAAAAGATATCCATAGCAGAGCCCAGGCCACTGATCAGGTGTCTTGGATTGGATGATAGTCTTTCCAGAACATGGGATTCACTCCCATCGGAGGATATCCTTGAGTCTGTATGCAGGATAAGCGGCCTTAATGTCCGTGCACGCGCCCCCATCAGGATAGGTGCGAGGATGGGCCGCCCTGAGAAGTCCAACAAGAGAAAGATGTCCCCTGCGCCCCACGTGCTGTTCCCTATAGGGGAAACCGGTGGCAATACAAGGAAGATGGAATCTGCAGCCGGCTATAAGTCCTCCATGAATGGCAAAGTGGGTGTCATCCGCGTTGAGCTGGGAGAGCGTGTTTGCCCTTCCTGCGGAAAGGTAACGTATGAATATCGCTGTGATTGCGGAGAGTTCACTGTTCCGAGGTTATTCTGCCCAAGATGCGGGATCTCTGTACAAAAAGAGGAATGCCCCAGGTGCGGGACAAAGACCACATGTGTGAAAATGCAGAACATAGACTTCAGGAGTATATACCAGAAGGCTTTCGAAAGGCTTGGCGAGAGGGACAACATCGAACTGAAGGGTGTCAAGCGCATGATGTCAAAGAACATGACACCCGAACCTCTTGAAAAGGGGATTCTCCGGGCAAAATATGAACTGTTCACTTTTAAGGATGGCACTGTAAGGTATGACATGTCTGATATTCCCCTGACGCATATACGACCTGATGAGCTCAGTGTGCCCGTTGTGAAACTGAAGGAGATCGGTTACACCGAAGATATCTATGGCGATCCTCTGGAGCGTGATGACCAGATCATCGGTCTTAAGGTGCAGGACCTTGTTGTCTCATATGACTGTGCTGAATACCTTTTGCGTACAATGCGCTACATTGACGACCTCCTTGTGAAATATTATGGTGATGAGCCATATTACAGGGCTGAGACCATTGACGACATGGTGGGGGCCATGCTGATGGGGCTGGCACCCCATACCTCCGCAGGGGTGCTTGGCAGGCTTGTAGGTTTTACCAAGGCATCTGTGGGTTATGCCCATCCGTTCTTCCATGCAGCGAAGAGACGTAACTGCGATGGGGATGAGGATTGTGTCATGCTTCTTCTGGACGGCCTGCTTAATTTCTCCCGTGATTACCTCCCCGAGAAGAGAGGTGGCAGGATGGATGCACCTCTTGTGCTTACAACAAGGATAGATCCGAATGAGGTCGACAAGGAGGCGCACAATATCGATGTTTGTGATCATTATCCACTGGAGTTCTACAAAGCCACTCTTGAATATGCCAATCCCAAGGAGTTCGAGGACAAAATCGACCTTGTCAGCGGAAGGCTTGGAACTCCCCTCCAGTATGATAATTTCATGTTCACTCACCATACAACGGATATTGCTGCCGGTCCCCTGAACAGTGCCTATAAGACACTTGGAAGCATGGTTGAAAAGATGGATGCACAGCTTGCACTTGCCGACAAGATACGTGCAGTGGACGCTTCCGATGTAGCGGAAAGGGTACTGGTGTCACACTTCCTTCCGGACATGTTCGGTAACCTGAGGGCATTTTCACGACAGAGTACGAGATGTCTGAAGTGTTCGGCCAAGTTCAGGCGACCGCCACTGACGGGTACCTGCCCCAGATGTGGTGGTAAGGTGATCCTTACAGTCCATGAGGGAGCTGTCAGGAAATATCTTGAGGTGTCCAGGTCAGTGGCCGAAAAATACAATGTTTCCAATTATACCAGACAGAGGATAGATCTGATAGGCCTTGACATCAAGTCACTGTTCGAGAATGACAGGGCCAAGCAGATGGACCTGCTGGAATTCATGTGATATAAATGCGGGCAGTTCTATCTGGGCGGGAGTCCGAATGCATTTATCTCGTGTATGAGCTCTGTGAACTGTTCGACCTCAAAATCGAGGACTTCCTTTTTTGTCATGCCGATGGACATTTCCCCGTCATAGGAAAGCATATCGGGCCCTCTGCGAACGAACCTGTCAACTCCGTCACGTGAGAGCACTTTTTGCGCTTCAGGGTCATGGACAAAAGCCCTTCCGGGAATGATCACTGTTTCCTTTACACCGGAAAGGTCAAGTTCCTGCAGGTCCTCGATAGTGATAAGGCATCCAATGTCCTTGCCTGCGGGAACCACATTGACAGTGTTCCCGAGTTTTTCGAATATCATTGAGAGCCTGTCGGCTGCTGCCCTGCTTGTCAGCAGTGTTGCCTCTTTTGCGACAGCCGGGAGTTGTGCAAGTGCTTCTTCTTCGTTCCTGATCGCAAAAGGCGAACCTATCAGTGGGTCCTCGAGAGGTGTTCCTGTGATCCTCATACTGTGCCTTCCGGCAGCTTCACGGACAATGTCGGCGAACTCTTCGATACTGTGACTCTCAATTCCTTCCATAACGGGTGCGTTGCCAAGTATAAGCCCTTCTTCGCGCTTGTTGGCAAAACGCATGAGTATTGCTCCTTTAGCACCCATAAGCTCAAGATCGTCAAGTGTCCTGGCCAGTTCTTCTCCATCGTTCACTCCGGGGATCAATACAATTGCAGCGTAGACATCACAGTTTGCGCAAAACCCTTTCAGCACCTGAAGTGATGCCTCGGGTTCAGGGTCATTCATGTATCTGCCTCTGATTTCCGGGTCCGTTGAAAAGACGGAGAATGATACCTCGGTCACACCGTAACTGATATAGAACTCAGCTTCGTCCCCTTCGGTGAAACCTTTTCCGCTTGTGTAGCCCAGATGAATTGGATAACCGAACTGGGAAAGGTTGGCAACCAGTGGCATAAGTTCCGGATAGCAGCTGATATCGCCCCCTCCGCTGACCGTTATCCTGTCAATGTTCGCAGGATCGTGGACGAGCTTCTGATAGGTTTCCTGGAACACGAACTGTGCGGGCTTGAAACCGGAATAGGCTTCCCTTACGCCTCTTGTGCAGTAGTCACAACCTTTCTTAAAGGGTAAACAGTATTTGCAACCAAATGGTGGAATTTCCCTGACTTTCCTGAAATAACAATAGGTGCAGAATCCCTTGCAGTCAATACCCGGATTCCCACCCACATCTGCAGTGATCTCCATAATGTTCCTGTAGATAAGATATGTGTTACTTATACTTTTGCGGGGAATTGCATCATACAGACAAAGATCAGGTATTTAAATCTATTTTTTATCGACATACGAAATTATTTTTTTGACAAAATTAATTCCGTGTCCGGCAGTTACGGAACATCAGGTCACATGATGCAAAAGGTTTAAACATCATCATTACTTAATACTCCCGATAATTCCCACTGGAAAGTTTTGCGTACAGAATATATGATGTGGTACAGAGCGAATGCTTATCATTGGATTGATGTACGTTTCCAGAATGGGTGATTTCTGAATAGAAAATAGGAGGAAAATATACGTGTCTGATAAAGTAGACATTTACGACGACAGAGGTAAACTGTTGGAAAGTGGCGTTGACATTATGGATCTTGCGCCAACAAGAAATGCAGCGATTCAAAATATCATTAAAGATACAAAGCGAACCGTTGCTGTAAACCTCGGAGGTATTGAGAAAGCACTGAAGACCGGCGCAATGGGTGGAGCAAAAAAGCAGATCCTTGGCAGGGAACTTGACTACGATATTGTAGACAATTCCGGTGCTATCCGGGACTCAGTAGAAAAACTCGTAAGCGTAAGCGAAGGCGACGACACCAATGTAAAGGAACTTGGTGGCGGAAAGCAGCTGCTCGTCCAGATCCCAAGTCTCAGGACAATGGTCGGTGCTGACTACGTATCCGCAAGTACCGTAACCGGTGCAGCAGTTGTCCAGACAATTATTGATATGTTCAACACTGACATGTTCGATGCACCTATTGTAAAGTCCGCTGTATGGGGAAGTTATCCGCAGACAATGGACATGAAAGGTGGAAACATCGCATCCATTCTCAGTATCCCACAGAACAACGAAGGTCTTGGATATTCCCTGAGGAACATCACAACAAACCACATAGCAGCGATCACCGGCAGGAAGGCAATGAATGCAGCAGCACTTTCAGCGATCTTCGAGCAGGTAGGTATGTACGAGATGGGTAATGCTGTTGGCCCATTCGAGAGGCACCAGTTACTTGGTTTTGCATACCAGGGTCTTAACGCTAACAACTTCGTCTATGACATCGTAAAAGAGAACGGTAAGGACGGTACTATCGGTACTGTTGTCCAGTCCACAGTGGACCGGGCTCTTGAAGCTGGTATAATCTCCGTTGACAAGACAGCACCATCCGGCTACAAGTTCTACAAGGCGAACGATGTCTCCATGTGGAATGCATGTGCGGCTGTCGGTCAGCTTGCAGCAACCATGGTCAACTGTGGTGCAGGCAGGGCAGCCCAGAACGTATCATCAACCATTCTCTACTTCAATGACATCCTTGAGAAGGAAACAGGTCTTCCAGGCTGTGACATGGGCAGGGCACAGGGTACTGCAGTAGGATTCTCATTCTTCAGCCACTCTATCTATGGTGGCGGCGGACCTGGTATCTTCAATGGTAACCACGTTGTGACCAGGCACTCCAGAGGTTTCGCAATTCCCTGTGTATGTGCAGCATGTTCACTTGATGCCGGTACACAGATGTTCTCGATCGAGAAGACATCGGCACTTGTCGGTAACGTATTCGGATCTATCCCGGAGTTCAAGGAGCCGATCAAAGCAGTGGCAGGAGCTCTCTAAGACAGAAAACCCTCCTAAAATATCACAAGGTAATTACAAATGGTCAATTCTTCAGACACAAACTCTTCAGACACAAGCTTTTTGCAGCTTGAAGTTTCTCCTTCAAGACTGTTAAAGCCGGAAACAGCCCAGGCATTATTGAATGAGATCGTTGAGCTCGAAGGTATAATACGGCTGTTTGTCCATGGACCAGGGCTTCCTCAGACCGTTCCTTACGGACCCGCAAAAGGTGAACCTGTGCATCATCCTGCGAACACATTGATCGAAGTTGGAGGCCAGACCATGGAACTTGCTGTTTACGTAGGTGGCATCCGCTTGGAGGTTGCAGATGCTGATGTAAAGGAGCAGGTCAGGGAAGTTTGTGAGAGGGTGCTTCCTGTTCCCTTTGAGTTCAGGGAAGGCCACTTCATTCCGACAAGACAGACTGTTACGGATTACGCAAAGCGTGGACCTGGTGCAGATCCTGTGATGATCGGGATGACCGATCCGAAAGGAAAACTGAAAGATCATCCAGTATGTATCCTGAAATCTGAATCCAAGGGCAATGATTGAACATGTTTGACCGGGAAACACAGGTTGTAGATTGCAGACACGGTATGGGTCTTGGCAGAGGTGGAGGACTTGCACAGCGCGGTACTCTGTCCGAAACAGGCAGGCCGGATGTTATTGCAATTGCAATGAGCCCAGGAAGAAGACATATCACCAAGCCCGTGTGTGAGCTCACCTACGGGATGCGCAGAGAAGAGATCCAGGTAAGTGTGCTCGTGCTGAGCACCGGTTCAGGTGTTCCGGACACTAATCTGGGATCGGGTTCTTTTGGGATAAACCCAGAAGAGATCGCACAGATCGACAGGCATAAGGTTGCCGTTATACACACCGGGAACATCCGGGACCATGTGGTCAGGAAGGTAAAGGCGATACTTGAAGAAGCCAGTGTTCCTGCAGTAGTTGTTTGCCAGATCCCCGTGGATTTCGAGGATTTTGCAATGGCAGGGGTAAGGACAAGGCTTGTAAAACCTAAGGATAGTGATATTTTAACAAAAGGAAGGGTGATGGAAATTGTGAGCGGAGTAACACGAGGGGAATCATGTTCAAGGGAAAAGCTGAACGAGCTCGTGAAAGCCGTGAAAAACACAATGAGATCATTAGAGAATCAGGAGTGATTAATTATGGCATATGAACTACAATATTATCCAGGAGCAACATCAGTTGCAGAAAATAGAAGGAAACACATGTCCGGAAAGGTCGAGAAGCTCAGAGACATTTCCGACGAGGACCTTACATTAGTACTTGGTCACCGTGCACCAGGCAGTGACTACCCAAGCACCCACCCACCACTTGCAGAAATGGGTGAGCCGGAATGTTCCATGAGGGAACTCGTTGAACCAACACCAGGTGCAAAGGCCGGTGACAGGATAAGGTATGTGCAGTTCGCTGACTCAATGTACAACGCGCCAGCAACCCCATACTTCAGGTCATACAACGCAGCTATATGTTTCAGAGGCGTTGACCCCGGTACACTTTCCGGTCGTCAGGTAGTTGAGGCCCGTGAAAGGGACATGGAAGAGGTAGCAAAGTTCCAGATAGAGACCGAAATGACCTGTCCCGCACTCGCTGGCCTCAGGGGTGCAACAGTACACGGTCACTCACTCAGGCTTCCTGAGGACGGTGTAATGTTCGACATGCTCGACAGGTGCAGAAAAGAAGGCGATGTAATCATAATGCACAAGGACCAGGTAGGCAGGCCGATCGACAAGAAGGTCAACCTCGGAAAGCCAATGTCCGAAGAAGAAGCAGCAAAGAGGACGACCATATACCGTGTTGACAATGTGTCATTCAGAGACGATCCAGAAGTCATTGAATGGGTACACAGGGTATTCGATCAGAGAACCAAATACGGCTTCAAGCCTGAATAATTGAGGTGATGATAATGGCAGACGACAGAAAGAGAATGTTTGCAAAACACATGGAGATTAAGTTCACTAAAGAACATGGTACTAACAAGATGGAAGGGGGAAAGATCACTGACAAGAATGTAACATACTACAGGCTTGGTGTCGATCAGAACCCACGTAAGTTAGAAATGAAAAAGGCAGGTCAGGAGATCGCAAAGAAGAGAGGGCTTGTCGGTTATAACCCAATGATGCACTGTGGTGGTATACCACTCGGTCAGAGAGCACTCACACCATCTTTCCTTTCCGGTACAGATGACATGGTCGAGATGGATGACCTTCACTACGTCAACAATGCTGCAATGCAGCAGATGTGGGATGACATCAGAAGGACCATAGTCGTCGGTATGGACCTTGCTCACGAGACCCTTGAGAAGAGGCTCGGTATCGAAGTTACACCAGAGACCATCAACCACTACCTTGAGACACTCAACCACGCACTCCCCGGCGGAGCGGTCGTTCAGGAGCACATGGTAGAGACCCACCCGGCACTTGTGGATGACTGTTACGTCAAGATGTTCACCGGGGATGATGATCTTGCAGACGAGATCGACAAGCAGTTCCTTCTTGATATCAATAAGGCGTTCCCGGAGGACCAGGCAGAGCAGCTCAAGGCGGCGATCGGAAAGACCTCCTGGCAGGCAGCCCACATCCCGACCATTACCAGCAGGACCACAGACGGTGGTCAGACAAGCAGGTGGATGGCTATGCAGGTAGGCATGTCCTTCATTTCAGCATACAGTATGTGTGCCGGTGAAGCAGCAGTAGCTGACCTTTCATACGCAGCAAAGCACGCAGGAGTTATCCAGATGGGTGAAATGCTTCCGGCAAGGCGTGCACGTGCACCTAATGAACCTGGAGGAATTCCATTCGGTCATCTTGCAGATGTCGTCCAGACAAGCCGTGTAGATGCAGATGACCCGGCGCATGTGGCTCTTGAAGTAGTCGGTGCAGGATGTATGCTTTACGACCAGATCTGGCTCGGATCATACATGTCCGGCGGTGTAGGTTTCACCCAGTACGCAACAGCAGCATACTGTAACAACATCCTTGATGACAACCTCTACTACAACGTTGACTATATCAACGACAAGTATGATGGTGCAGCAAAAAGAGGTACCGATAACAAGATCAAGGCAACCCTTGATGTAGTAAAGGACATTGCAACAGAGTCCACCATCTACGGTATCGAGAACTACGAGAAGTACCCGACAACCCTTGAAGACCACTTCGGCGGATCCCAGAGAGCAACAAGCCTTTCCGCAGCAGCCGGTTCCGCTGTAGCGATTGCAACAGGTAACGGAAATGCCGGTCTTTCAGGATGGTATCTTTGTATGTACGTGCACAAGGAACAACTCGGAAGACTCGGTTTCTTCGGATTCGACCTGCAGGATCAGTGTGGTGCTACAAACGTTCTCTCATACCAGTCCGACGAAGGTCTGGCTCTTGAACTGCGTGGACCGAACTACCCCAACTACGCAATGAACGTAGGTCACCAGGGTGGATATGCAGCGATCACCTCAGGTGCACACGCCGGACGTGGAGACGCATTCGCAGTCAACCCGCTGGTCAAGATCGCTTTCGCAGACAAGCTCCTGCCATTTGACTTCACACAGCCAAGGAAGGAGTTCGCAAGAGGCGCTCTCAGAGAGTTCGAGCCTGCTGGTGAGAGATCACTCATCATCCCGGCAAAATAAAATTAAAACAGGTGCAGGCTTAATGCCTGCTACTTTCTCTTTTTAGGTTCTGTTCTCTATTTTTATACTGTTTTACCCGGTTTTCCTGCAATAATTTTGCAGGTATAACGCAGCAATTCTTAAATATTGCAAAATCATACTTCCCATACCATCAATTATTGATATTGATCTTTATTTTTAAGGAGTGAACAGATATGCAATACAGTCTGGGAATCGATGCAGGCGGAACGTTTACAGATGCGGTTATGGTCCGGGATTCAGATGGTGTTATCGTAGATAGTACAAAGGTGTTAACCACCTATCCTGATCCAATAGGTGGTATAAAAAAGGCCATCGATGAACTTGACCCTGAATTTGTCAAAAACGTAAAACTGGTATCTGTCTCAACAACACTTTCCACAAATACAATACTGGAAGACACAGGTTTCCCTGTTGGTGTTATACTGGTGGGTGACTATGTGATTCCCGAAGAAGGTTTCCCTGCAAAATATTACGTTCGCCTGAGTGGCGGTCACACGAGTAACGGAGAAGAGGCATTCCCCCTCGATGAAGAAGGAGTGAGAAAATTTGCACTTGGGGTCAAGGACCAGGTATCAGCGTTTGCTGTATCATCCTTTTTCAGCAACCGTAACTCAGCGCATGAACTTCGGGTAAAACAGATCATTAAGGAACTGACCGGGTTGCCTGTTGTCTGCGGTCATGAACTTTCCCAGGAGGTCGGTGCATACGATCGTTCCATTACCGCTTATCTGAATGCCCAGCTTCTGCCTATCACACACAGGTTTATCAAGTCCATTATGCAGGATATCCGCTCCCGCGGGATCAATGCCAATCTGCTGATGCTCAAATGCGATGGCTCTGTCGTAAGCATGGAAGAGGCTCTGGAAAAGCCTATCGAATCTATATTCTCCGGTCCTGCGGCCAGCCTGGTGGGTGCTGCATACCTCACCAAATATGACACATGTGCCATGGTGGATGTGGGCGGCACAAGCACTGATGTCGCACTTATCAAAAACGGGATTCCCGAGCTAAGCGACCAGGGTGCTGTGGTGGGTGGATGGAAGACCATGGTAAAAGCCATCAGGATGGAGACCTCTGCGACCGGCGGAGACAGTCATATCTGGATCAAGGACAGAAAATTCTACGTTGGACCAAGAAGGGTGATCCCTCTATGCCGGGCAGCAGATGAGTACATTGGTTTTATGAACAAGCTAAAGGAAAGCAAGAACCCTTCGAGGAAATTACTCTGTGAGAATATACAGCCCACCAAGTTCTTTGTCAGGACCGGTTTTTTACCCATGGACCTCAGCACAATAGAAGCAGAGACATATGATGCCATTCAGGGTATGCCGGTATCATACACCGAACTCTTTGTGAGACTTAAAAAACAGCCAAGTGTCAGGGCGCTCGACACTCTGATCCAGAAACGCCTTATTCAGGCGATAGGCTTTACCCCTACAGATGCGCTCCATGTACTTGGTGATTTCAAACAATGGAATATAGAGGCTTCTGTGCTTGGTGCTGAAAGGCTGGCCAGGTTAATGGACACTAATAAAGAGGAACTCTGTGCTGATATCAAGCGCAAGGTTGCACGGAATATGGCATCAGCCCTTGTGTCCTACCTGGTTGAGGGCATTCCTGAGCCAATAGTTGAGAAAATGCTCTCTGGCGAGAACTTCACCCGTTTTAAGGTAGAGACTCCAGTGGTACTTCTGGGAGGTCCGGTCGTTGCATTCAAGGAGGAGATGAAAAAGCTCATTGATGCCGAAATAGTCCTCCCCGAGCATTGCAGTGTAGGTAATGCTGTGGGGGCGCTTGTAGGAAAAGGTATCAAACGTGTGGAGATACTGGTCAAAAGGGACTTTGCACCCATTACGGGTGAGAATGTTACTGACGAGGAGCTCAAGACTGCAAAAGAGGTTGTCAGGTATTTTGTGTTCGCTCCAGAGGACAGGCAGGTGTTTTCCGAATATATTGATGCTATCGACTTTGCAACAACGACAGCCACTAAGATCGTTATGGATTATATGAGATCTGCAGGCTACTCTGACAATGATGTTGATATAGAGGTCACCAAAAAGGAACTGTCTATCAGGGATAGCGAGGAACCTGTAGAAACAAAGATAATAGTTGTAGGTGTCGGAATATCAAAGGTGGTTGTGGAAAAGGATGTTATCCCTGACTATATGCGAAAGAAGGCAATAAGCACCCGTGAGGCTGCTGGGCGCTCTTATTCAGGAAGGTGAAGAGGTAAGACCTCCTCCTCTGCCTGTTCATAATTCTTCATGTCGGGTCAGGATAAACTAATATCCGCTCCAAGGGACTTCATTTCTTCAAAGAAGTCAGGGTAGGATATCTCCACGGATTCTATTGTATCGATGGTAGTGTCCCCGGCCACCATGCCGGCAACTGTCAGAGCCATCACTATCCTGTGGTCGTGCCAGCCGTGCAGGTCTGCGCCTCTGAGTGTCCCGCCTGTTATGGTAAGCTGGTCCGGATCTTCTTTGACCGTTATACCCATCCTGGTGAGTTCGAGAGCCATTGCATGCAGCCTGTCTGTTTCCTTATAGCGTACATGTTCTGCATTCTCTATTACGGTCACGCCATCGGCGCATGCCGCCAGGACTGCGACCGTCGGTACAAGGTCGGGAGTTGCACCTGCATCGAATGTGGTTCCGTGAAGGCTGTTCCCTGTAACCCTGATAGTTCCTTTTGTCCTGTCCCACGATACATCTGCACCCATGCGCCTGAGCACTTCTATGAATTCAATATCACCCTGTTTTGAGGGAAACATATTCTTTACCGTTGCAGTCGACCCTGTCATTGCGGCGGCTGCAAGAACATAGGATGCAGAAGAGAAATCCCCCGGAACGGTATACTCTTCCAGGTTATACTTCTGATTAGCAGGAATAATGAATTTGATATTATTCGTTTCCTCTAAAAGGATCTCACAACCTGCCTTTTCAAGGAGTTCTATTGTGACATCCACATAGGGTCTTGATTTCATTTCCCCTTTGATGGACAATGTAGTGCTCTTTGTTGTCAGGGGACATGCAATAAGCAGTGCAGAGATGAACTGGGAACTGATGGACCCGTCGATGGTAGTAATGGCACCCTTTAGCCCTCCTCTTACTACCAGTGGTGCACATCCGTTATCACGTGTTGAATATGCTTCGACACCAAGCCGATTGAGTACATCGAGAAGAGGCTGGTTTGGGCGTGTCCTGATGGAACTGTCTCCTGTCAGTACGGTCACGCCGTCGGTGAGGGCTGCTATTGCGGTCATGAACCTGAGGGTAGTGCCCGAATTTGCAACGTCTATGATGTTGTCGGGAACATATGGCTTTCCGTTAATTCCATGAATGATCAGTCGGTCTTCCCTGCGTTCAATGTTTGCACCGAAAGCTTCGCATGCACGTATGGTTGCCAGGGTATCGGCAGATATGAGTGGTCTGTGAATCACGCATTCGTTCGATAGTGAGGCAATTGTTATAGCTCTGTGTGTATAGCTTTTTGAGGACGGTGCAAATACTTCACCATCGATTTTCGAGATGTTAACTGATACTTTCATTTTATCCCCTGATATAAAGTTGAGATAAGCAGGACGTTATAAAAGACTTTCTGGTATGGGATGCACTCTTTCCCCAAGCATTGAAATGATGCTATTTTTCAACTATCCGTTCCGCTACAGTGATCAATTCATAGATGTGTCCTGATCGCCTGGCCAGTTGACGGTCTTCAAATATCCTGACCTGAGGAAGTAATGACTGGCGTGTTGTTCCCGGTGACCTGAGAATATCTCTCATATCTTTGTGGCCGTCCTGCAGAAAAAGAAGCAGGTTCTTTCTTTTCTCTGGCATGAACAACACATCAAGTAAAGGTTTTTTTATTGGATCCGCATCCTGTCCTGAATATACCGGGTCCAAGTTATTTATTCTGAGGTAAGCTACAAAAAACGTACTTTTTCAGTCATTGGTATATAAGAGGATATCTGATCAGCTCTAAATTCCATCTTTCTAATCAGACAGCATTTGTTCATACCTGACCATGTACAGGTCTGCATTGATCTGTCTCGTGGGAAAAGGAATCCAGGAATGTTTCAGGCACGGATCAATTATAATACCCAATCGAAAGAAATAAGCCTGTATGTAGTATCCATTAATGAACCTGAAGACAGGAAAAGATCGAATTTGTCTTCCGGCTTATTATATATGACCTGAAGTAGTGAGGTATGAATTTACATGAACCCCATCCTTTACCTGCTGGCCTTACCGACCGGGCGAAAGGACCGTTGCTATACCATAGGATATGGTAACAGGCCCTTCGATGAATTCCTTGGAATGCTCCTTGCTAAAAGCATCACGGATCTTGTGGACGTCCGCAGGTATCCGCAGTCCACTTTCGAGAATTTCAATAAGGAATCACTGGAAAAGGTCCTCCCGAAGAATGGCATACGTTACATCCATTGTGAGGGGGTTGGAGGTATGCGTGATTCAAAGTACACTGAATACATGCACACTGACGAGTTCAGGAACAGTTTTGAAAGATTGCATCGATTCATTTCCAGGGTCAATGGGGCCGATGGAAAGGTCATCCTGATGTGTGCCGAAAAAAGTCCAAAGGGATGTCACAGGCACTATCTCTCGAACAAACTTGAAGAAAATGATGTAGAGGTGATCCACCTGGTCGAACCGGGACAGATGGACCTCTTTAGTTTCTGATTTTATATCACATTGCACGAAGGCGTCTGATACGTTCCTCTGTGGCAGGGTGGGTTCTGAAAAGGCTCATCAGTGTGTTTCCTTTCAGGGGATTTACGATGAACATGTGTGCAGTGCTTTCAGACGCATGCACGTCCCCTCTTCTCTCCCTGTAGTTCGCAGAGCCGTATTCCAGTTTTTCCAGGGCGTTTGCCAGGGCCCATGGCTTTTGTGATATTCGGGCACCTTCGGCATCGGCTGCAAATTCCCTTGACCTTGAGATGGCCAGCTGGATGATTGTAGCTGCCAGGGGTGCAAGTATTGCCAGTGCGATGAAGCCTGCAATGTTGTTCCCCTCGTTGTCCCTTCCACCTATGCCTCCGAAGATGGCTGCCCACCTGGCCCATGATGCAAGCATGGTGATGACACCTGCTATGGTTGCGGCTACTGCACTGATGAGCGTGTCACGGTGCTTGACATGTGCAAGCTCGTGTGCAAGTACACCTTCGAGCTCTTCCGGGCTCAGCAGCTCAAGTATTCCTGTCGTTGCAGCAACAGCTGCATGCTGCGGGTCCCTCCCGGTTGCGAACGCGTTGGGCATGGATGTGTGGACAATGTATACCTTTGGCATTGGAAGGTTTGCACTCAATGCCAGCTTCTGGACGATGCCATACAACTGCGGCTCTTCGGCAGATGTGACCTCACGCGCACGATACATCTTCAGTACTATCTTATCGCTATACCAGTAAGTTCCAAAGTTCAGTATGACCGCAAACAAAAAGGCGATCACCATGCCCTGCATGCCGCCTACAAGCCGTCCTATCAGGACCAGCAGGCCTGTAAGGGATGCCAGCAGGATAGTGGTCTTTAACATATTCCCCATTATTTACCTCGTAGAGATATTTTTATCAGATTCTCAATGAGCGGTATACGATTGTTTGTACGTCTATATATACTTTTCTCAACAAGTGCCCGGCAGATCGCAGTAAAAAGTTAAACAAAAATAGGAGGGAGATATGAAGGCTGGCTTCATATCTCTTCGACGGATATGTTCTCTTCCAGATCCATGTCGCTTAGAAGGGTTTCAAGTTCTTCAAGCTCTGCTTCAAGATCCTGGATCTCGGAATCGGTCACTCCCACCATCTCATTATTAAGTGTCTCATCAGCAATGGAAATATCAGCGTTCTCCGTATCTTCCGAAACAACTTCGTCTTCAGAGGAAGCGTTGTCGGTACAACCTGACACTATCAGCCCAAGCACCAGAACTGCCAGTACCACAATGCATTTTCGTTTCAACATAAGCATTCATCTCCTCAAATATACTTATTTTTAAGTTTATTTATCTCGGCTTAGGTACTGGTCAGGTCTCTGTCCCGGATGCTTCATCATCCCCTGCTTCATCGTCTGAAGCGTCATCATCTGCTTCATTGTCTGAAGCATCATCATCTGCTTCATTGTCTGAAGCATCATCATCTGCTTCATTGTCTGAAGTATCATCATCTGCTTCATCGTCCTCATCATCATCTTGATCAGGTGTTGCCCATGCTTTCTCTTCAACACCATTTACGATGTAGGTCCCATCTCCGGAAAGCATTGCTGTTCCCTTTCCTTCAACCACAAGGTCCATATCAGTGCCCCGCAGCATTATTGTAAGGCGGGTGCCATTGATTGTCACGTTGCCTGTGAGGTCGTGGTAGACAAATGCCCTGTTGTTGTCATCGCTGTTGCCCGAGTCCACATTTGAGGAATCGTAGCTTGCATCACTGGTGCTTATAGAAGCATCTCCGGCCATATCCTTGATCACAAGCATTGCATCGGTTGCATTGAAGTCCAGGCTGAAGTTACCGGAAATGACTGCGGTTCCATTCCCGTCAGCTTCCAGTGTGCCTTCCCCGGTGAGTACTACAAGCCCCTCGCGGTGCTGCTTGAGTGCCTGAAGCATTTTCTTGAGGACATCATTTGCATCTTTGATGCTCTGGCCTGCCTGGTTCATATTGCCGGTGATGTCATCATTCCCATTACCGTTTGCGTATGCATTCCTGGCCTGTTCCTGATATTGTTTTGCTTCATTGATATGTGCATTATAATCATCAAGCATCGCCTGGAGCCCGGTCACATCCTCTCCGTTCTCATCCAGACGGTCGATCTCATTCTGAAGGCGGAGTGCCATGTTCTCGGATGTCTTTATGACCGCGTTAAGCTTATTGTTGACTGCCCTGGCTGATGTGACCACTTTATCCTTGCGCGCATCATTCCAGATAGCCCTTATATCCCTGGCCGATCCAGCGAGCTCATTTCTTGTGCTTGCTGCGGCGATTTCATCCTTTTCAGCTATCAGCGCCGCGATATAGTCCTTATCATCAAGGTCCTTATCATCAAGGTTTTTGATCATCCAGTCAATAGTGCTGTTAAGGTACTCTTTAGTGGCGTTAATGGCTTCCTCTGAGTCAAGGTCCTTGTTCCTGGCCTTTATATCCTGGAAGTCTTTCTTTGCCTGTGCATACCGGGCCTGCAGATTCTGTTCTGTTTTTATCTTATTCATCTCTGCAGCACGTGGCGCGTTCTCATCTGCATTTGCTCTTGCCCTGTCGCGTTGCTGTATCTCTGCGCCGGAAGCACCGTCGTCATCCTCTTCTAATCCCTCATCAGAGTCTGCGAACGCCACTGCCGGGATCACACTGGCCAGCATCAGCACAATAGCAATGTATGCAAATATCCTGATTCCTGATCTTGTCATATATTGTCCCTCTAGTTCCTGTTTTTGATCATGTGTGTTTAAAGTTCTGTTCATTCATAGTGAATTTTCGTTTTTCCGCATATACAGTTCCGGAAGTTCCCGGGTAACTGTATATGCAATTCCGAGATTATCAGGTGAGTATATAAGCATTCTTTACTTTATGCAACTCTTGAATACTTCATTTATTGATTTAAAACCTTTTAATAGTTTATTTTGCTTGATAATACTTTACAAGACCTTATTTTATCTATAAGAAACTATTATATGCATGAACCAGATAAATATAGGTTCTGTGCCAACACAAAAAAAGCGATATCTGTTGTTCTTATTGCTTGCATTTGCGCTCATGCCGCTTGCTGAAGCTGATAGCATGGCAACCATCCATGGTGCCATCTATGAATGGGACACGTTCGAACCCCTGGAGAATGTCATAGTCGAGGTGAATTCGACCCCTCCCCAGTCAATGCTTGCCCGCTATGGTATATATTCCTTTAACCTGGCGCCCGGAAATTACCTTATATCTGCCAGTTACTATCGCAATTCCACGCTGGTGCATCACACAGAGGAAGAGATCATAATAACAGACGATGGTGACTATGTGATAGATATCATTTTCCTCCCTACATATTATGAAGAAGGGGGAACGGATGGGACGGAGTTTGAGGAACTGGATGAACTTGCAGGACTTGCGGAAAGTGAGCCTTCTTCCGGAGATGAGCTGTTCCCCCCTGTCTTTATCTATGTGCTTGCGTTCCTTATCATGGTGTTCGCAGGAGTATATCTTTTTTCCCGGCGTCATAAAGGAGAAAAAGAAGCTGGCCTCCGGGCTCATGACCCATATTCTGAAGAATATACGGAACACTTCCTTTCCGATGAACATGCCGACCTTCCTGCCGACCTTCAGGAAGTTGTGAATATAATTGCAAAAAACGGTGGACGTATTACCCAGAAAGATCTGAGAAGCAGGCTGAAGCATTCCGAAGCAAAGGTCAGCCTTATGATCTCGGACCTTGAGAACCGTGGTCTTGTCCGGAAATTTAAAAAAGGTCGTGGCAATGTTATCATCCTTAACGGGCCAGAAAAAGCAAACCAAAATGTATAACTGTATCTAATGAGTATGGGTAGAAAATCATTGAATTTGGTTAAATCTGTTTACGAGGGTACACATGCGAGTTTCAATGGACCTTGAGCTAAAAGATATCCCCGGCCAGTTACTCCTTGCGTTAAGGCCGATCTCCGATTTCAAAGGTAATCTGATCTCTGTGGTGCATCACCACGAAAAGAAAACTCCCCGCGGTACGATTCCCGTGCAGGTGGTCTTTGAGATAAAATCCGATCATCTTGAGGACCTGATAGCCTGCCTTGAAAAAAATGGTGTCCGTGTCGTAAGCATGGACGAGAAGCGATACCTTGAGCATGGTGCATTCATACTGATCGGTCACATCGTTCACACGGATATACAGGATACCATTGACCGGATAGATAATACAGGCTATGCAGAGGTAGTTGACCTTAACCTGTCAATGCCAAAGATCAATATGCCTTCATCAGCTTCCCTGAAAATAGATGCTGTGAGCAAAAAGGATTTGCAGTCTGTGGTTGAACTGTTGAAGTTCATTGCCAGGGAGAAGGACCTGCTGGTAATAGAACCCATAGAGAGCCAGTTGAGGTCGATCAAGTGAAAACGATACGTGCATCTATAATCGGATTTGGTGCTGTAGGCCAGGGTGTGGCGAATGTCATTCTGCAGAAAAGCGATTACCTTCAAAAGGTAGGCATAGACCTCAGGGTCGTCGCCATAGCTGATTCAAGAACATCTGTCATCGACGGCGAGGGTGTTGACCTTTCCGTTGTCCTTGCCTCCAAAAAGGAGAAGAAGGCGGTGGGAACCGGGAAGATAAGCGGTATTGATATCATAAGGACAGTGGCTCACGAACTTGTAATAGAGACCACCCCTACCAATATCGTGGATGGGGGCGTGGGACTGGTCAATATGCTTGCGGCCTTTGAGAGGGGCATGGATGTTGTAACCTCCAACAAAGGACCGCTTGCCCTGAAATACGGAGAGCTCACAGAGGCTTCTAAACGCTCAGGATCCAGGTTCAAGTTCGAAGCAACAGTTGGTGGTGCCATGCCTGTCATCAATCTGGCATGTGACACACTTGCCGGGAACAGGATACTAAGCATGGAGGGCATATTCAATGGTACCTGTAACTATATTCTTACCCGCATGATGGAGGAACAGGCTCCCTATGAGCAGATGCTTGCAGAGGCCCAGGAACTGGGTATAGCCGAAGCGGATCCGTCATATGATGTGGAAGGGATAGATACGGCCTCAAAACTTGTGATCGTTGCAAACGTTATATTCGGTATGAACGCGACCTATAGGGATGTGACTGTTACAGGTATTACACGTATAACGCCCGAAGCCCTGTTGCTGGCACATAATAACGGATATGCCATCAAGCTGATAGGTGAGGTCAACGATGGCAGGATCAATGTTGCTCCAAAGCTGGTGCCATTGGGCAATCCTCTTGCGGTAGGTGGCACACTGAACGTGTTCTCCGTGCAGACCGATATATCCGGTCCAATCACCATCACTGGAAGAGGTGCCGGTTCCATAGAGACGGCCAGTGCCATTCTCAGCGATATTATCTCTCTTTACAAGGAATGAAGTCAATATTATCCTTATATTTGAAAGATCATCATGACAAGCTTTAGGGAATTTTCACAGGCCTGTAAGTTAATAGAAGAGACTCCCGGTTCTCTGGACATGACCTCTCTCGTTGCTGACCTGCTGAGCAGGGTCACTCCAGAGGAACTTCCGGTCATCACGCATTTTGTTATGGGCGAGGTATTCCCTGCCTGGAGCAATGAGGAAATAGGCGTAGGTGCAGGCATCCTCTATGCGGCTCTTGCAAGGTCATCAGGTCTTTCGGTAAGCCAGATCGAAGATCTGGTAAAAGAAACCGGCGATATCGGCAAAACAGCTGCCAGGGCACTGGACAGGAAATCTAAGGGACAGGCAACATTCTCGTCCTTCCTTACAGAAGAGCATGAGCTTTCTATTCTCGAGGTGTTCCAGCGTTTCCAGGCCATTTCAAAAGCTTCGGGTAAAGGCTCCCAGGCAGCCAGGATAAAGAACCTGCAATATCTTTTCAATTCGGCCAGCTCTGAGGAAGTAGGCTATATTGCAAGGCTTGCTTTGGAAGACCTGCGGATAGGCGTAGGCGAAGGCATCGTGCGTGATGCTATTGGGGCCGCTTTCGATGTCCCGCCGGAGATAGTTGAGCGCGGATTCATGCTCACGAACGATCTGGGCCTTGTTGCAAGCACTGCCAGGCAAGGTGGCACGGAAGCGGTTTCAGCACTTGGCCTGCAGCTTTTCCGTCCGATAAGGATGATGCTGGCACAGGTGATCCCCACGCTGGAAGCCGCACTTTTGGATATAGGCGAAGCAGTGATCGAATGGAAGTTCGATGGCGCAAGGGTGCAGATACACAAGGAGGGTGATAAGGTAAAGCTCTACTCGCGCCGCCTTGAGGACATAAGCAACTCACTTCCGGATATCGTTGCATCCGTCAGGAAATATGTCCATGCTGACTCGGCAATACTGGATAGTGAGGCGGTTGCAATTGATGAAAACGGCAGGCCAAGGGCTTTCCAGGATATTCTCAAACGTTTCAGAAGAAAGTACGACGTACACTCAACAGCAAAGGAGATCCCTCTGACCCTTAATATTTTTGACATAATGTACCTGAATGGTGAAAGTCTTATTGATGAACCTCTTGTTAAAAGAAGGGAATTGCTTGCCTCCTGCGTGGAAAATTCCGATTCTGTTATCCAGGTCGACCGGCAGGTCATTACCGCTGACCCGGAGGTGATCGATACTGTCTATTCAGAGGCTCTCAAGGCGGGGCACGAAGGTATAATGATCAAGAATCCGCAGTCTCCGTATTCTCCCGGGAAAAGAGGCAGGAACTGGCTGAAGAAGAAACCCCTGATGGAAACCCTCGACCTTGCAGTTGTGGGTGCGGAATGGGGATATGGAAGACGCACAAGCTTCATGGGTTCGTACGCCCTTGCATGCCATGACCCTGAAACAGGCCGCTTTTTGCCTGTTGGCAAGGTTGCCACCGGCTTTTCCGATGAGCAACTTGCTGAGCTGACAGAACTGTTCTCAGACCATATTATAATGGAATCAGGCACGAAGATAGAGCTCAGGCCCGAGATCATATTTGAGATCGCCTTTGAGGAGATACAGAAAAGCAGCAATTATGAATCTGGCTATGCCCTGCGTTTCCCCCGACTTGTCAATGTCAGGGATGACAAATCCCTTGAGGATGTCGATACAATAGGGCGGCTTGAGGAAATGTACAGGATGCAGAGGGAAAGGAATTAAAGCTTCTTAAGTATTCAAACAAATAAACAAAAGCTATATTTATGTGCAGGGTTCTATGAAAGCAAGATCGATCACATTTTTCCTGGTTGTATTGTTCATGGTCTTTGCGGGCTGTGTGGAAGACGGCTCCAGGGACGTAACAGAGCTGGAAAAAGAGTTTCCGCAAGCAAATATTTCAGTATATGACAACAATGGAAGTGAAGCAAGAACAGTTGTCGTTTATCTTGAGAATTACAGGTTCGACCCTTATTTGACAACAATTTCGGTTGGTGATACGGTCAGGTGGGTGAAAAAGGACCATCCCGCCCAGATCATCAAAAGCAATTTATTCCAGTCACCAACCATGAGAAAGGGTGACACTTTTAGTTTTACTTTCAATGATACGGGAAATTTTGACTACCAGATACTTTCACATCCCTGGGCTCCAGGTGGTATTATTGTGGTGGAGTAGATCCCTGTTTGTTCTCAGATAAGGATATTTTCAAGCCCCTCTTCCCTTACGATCTGCAAAGCCATCTCCTTTTCTTCATTTGTGGGATGTCGGTTGATCTCAGGATACCTGCAAGCCAGGTACTCTGGTCTGTACTGGAACATCAGATTAAGTCGTACATGCGGGGTATTTGCAGCTATCCATCTAATTATTGGCCGTGTGCAGCACTCGAGGTGACCGGGCATAAGCAGATGCCGGATGAGTATCTCTGCCTGGCCGCTGGCAATCTTGAAGTTATGTTCCACCGTTGCCATGTAGTTTCTGATCTTTGAGTACCTGTGTGCACAGGTGTCATTGCCATATTTGAAATCTCCCAGATAAAGGTCGACGACGCCCTCAAGCAATTTTGCAGCTTCCGGGGAGTAATACATGTTCGAGTTCCATATGACCGGTATATTGTTCCTGAGCTGCCTGATAGTTTTCAGTATGTTCATCAGATGGGGCGTGGGTGTGACGAAGTTGACATTCAGTGACCCCTTTTCACGCATGTGGTCAATGATGGCTGCCAGCTCTTCAGGTATGACGACCTTCCCGCTTTCGGGACGGGTGGAGATGTCCCAGTTCTGGCAGAAAACGCAGGAAAAAACGCATCCAGTGAAGAAGATGGTATGTGAAGGTACAAGCTGTGCTTCCTCGCCCATATGCAGGAACTCGGAAGCATATCCTGATCTGTCGGTGAGCCTGCAAAAACCCTTCTCACCTGCACAGCGGTCGACCATACAACGATGCTGGCAGAGGCGGCATGACCGGACGACCCTTTGCGATAATTCGATCTTAAGGTCCAGCAAGCTCTTTTCCGGGCCGGGAAGATCTATGCTCCTGTGGGCTCCGGAGATCTTCATGTACAGTTCCCTGTATCTTTGCATTGCTTCTTCGTGGATACGCCACAGTTCCGTTTCCGGAAGGTCTTTTTCAAATGGAACATCTATATGTCGCAGGATAATATTTCTTGCAGGCAGACTGCTGGCATTTATCTCTGAGTACCACTCCATGAAAAGCTCAGGCATAAGGATTATTTATGAATTATACTAATAAATAAAGCTGCCAGTGTAAATTTATGGGAAGTATTGTATGTCAGCCATTGCCTTGATGACTATAATAGTACCGGTCGTAGTATTGCTTAATTTCATTGCATACTATCTACTTGTACCCAGGAAATACAGGTCCATCTATGATGGGTCTGCTTATTCAGAGAAACTGGGAAGCTTCTTTTCATACAGTGTACTGCCATACTTCCTGATCGTTTCCTCTGTCTACCTGCTTGTAAAATTGGAGGTAGTGGTTACAGAACACCTTAATATCACTCCGTATTACAGACTTGCAGAGTTCATATTCTCCATGGAAGGGCACACTGTCAGCTCATTCCAGACCATAATGAGCCCTACACTGACGTATTTCAGCGCTTTCATCTACCTGTTCGGATTTTCCTTCCTTTTGATATTCACCTTTGTGGTCCTGGTGTGCACAGGAAAGGTTTCCATCCTTCAGGAGTATTCCATTGCAGTTGTCCTGGCATACCTGATATCTTTCCCATTCTATATTTTCACACCCGTGAAAGTTACTGGTTATACTCTGCCAACAGTTATCCCTCTTCTTTACGAACTAAGCCCCATAATAAGTGAAGGTCTCAGAAGTGTGGACCCGCATTTTGACAATTGTTTCCCGAGCCTTCATGCAGCGCTTTCTATTATTGCCATGCTCCTGATAGTTCTGAGGACTGACCTGAAGGAATTGAAGATGGTTGTTGTAATACTGGCTTTGCTGATCCAGTTTACGATCTTCTATCTTGGTATACACTGGATAATAGATTTCATTGGAGGCATACTGCTTGCCTTGCTGTGTTATTATGTCGCTACGAGGTACAGGGAAAGGATAGTCCGGAAGATGTCCATTATATGCGGTTTCTGGAAGGACTAAAATATGAGGTGGTTTGCTGGCTGTTTTTAACCGGCATATATCCACTTTTACATTTCCGTGCATCATTCATGGTAAAGAGGGAGCCTGAATGGAAGAGCTATCCGGCAGGACCGAAAGAAAGCATGATGCCCAATGGGGAGGACTTGACCCGCAGCTATATGTTCTTTCCTTTTCGAAGTTCTTCAAGGACCTTGGTACAGGGATGCTTGCTTTCCTGATACCGCTCTACATCGTTGACCTTCACAGTTTTGCTTTTTCAGACATGCCGGTTGTCGTAAAGGCAGGGATCGTTGCAACTGCTTTTGGGATCTCGAATGCGCTCTCCCAGCCATTTATGGGAAGGCTGTCAGACCGGCTTGATCAAAGAAAGATCTTTATCGTTACTGGGATGGTCGGGTTCACAGTACTCTCTTTCGTCTACGCCAACACAGATGAGTTCGAGTATGTTGTGTTTTTCCGCTTCGTCCAGGGAATTAGCATAGGTGCAACAGTTCCTGCCATTGTTGCAATGGTAACTCAGCTTTCCACAAGTCATACAAGAGGTAAGGCAATAGGGATATATTCCTCACTACGCGGTTTCGGATTCGGGTCCGGATCTGTTCTCGGAGGTCTCATTGTAAACTACTACGATTTCATTTCTGCATTTTATGCCTGTGCTCTCCTGGGCCTGGTGAGTACCTTTTCAGTATATTTCCTGGTTAAAGAGACCCATGAAATTCCTGCCAAAGGAGGGTGTGCAAAGGGACCTCCTGTAATGGATATCCAATTCCGGGTGCTTGCAGCTGCCATGTTCATGATGATGGCGGGCATAATGGTAATATTCGCTTTTCTTCCCGAATACAGGACAAGACTGGATGCCAGCGAACTCTCTCTCAGTATTGCGGTCTCTGCCTATGTGCTTTCAAGGGTACTTTTTCAGACCCCCATGGGTGCTATTTCGGACAGGATGGGAAGAAAAAGGATGGTTGCCCTTGGTTTACTTATCAATGTACCCATCGTTGTAGCCCTTGGATACGTTGAGACTATAGTTCAGCTGATCATTTTACGTGCGTTACAGGGCATATCCATGGCAGCAGTGGAGACTCCTGTGATGGCTCTGGCGGTTGAGCTCACTGGCGGTTCAGGTGTAGGTTCAAAGGTCAGCACCATAACAGCTTCACAGGCTGCAGGTATGGCTCTGGGGCCGCTGATCGGCGGGTCGCTTGCAGGTTACGTATCTTTCAGAACCCCTTTCTTCCTGTGTGGCGCCCTGATCATGCTATCCTTCTTACTGGTGCTGGCATTGATACGGGAGCCTGGACACGTTAATGGTTGACTGCCTGGTCTCTATTGCTATCAAACGAATAGTTCAAAAAAGACTTTTCTATATTCTTCCTTTCAGTTATATCATAGAATACGATAATAGTACCGATGATATCATTGTTCGAGTTTCGGATGGGGGCTCCGATCACATCTATGGGTGTTTTGTTATTCTCTCTGGAAACGAGCACAGTCTTGTCATGAAGGCCGTAAAAAGCACCTTCCCTCAGTACCTTCAGGGTCGGACTTGGCACAGTCTTGCCGGTATCTTCGCAAATGACCCGAAACACTTCTTCTATCGGTTTACCCCGGGCTTCTTCCTGTCTGCATCCTGTGAGAGCCTGTGCAAGGGGGTTAACAATCTTTACTTTCCCTTCAGCATCTGTAGAGATGATGGCATCCCCTATGTTATTAAGAAGGGAATTTATCCAGTTCTCGTTCTCAAGAATTTTTTCTTTTTCGAGTTCCCTCTTCTGAAGGGCGATCTCAATATTTGTTCTCAGTTCCCTGTCCTCAAAGGGCTTTAAGATGTGTCCAAAGGAACCTGTCATTTTAGCTCTCGATATCGTCTTTTCATCGGAGTATGCTGTTAAATATATTACCGGGATGTCATAATGGTCATGTATTATTTCGGCAGCCTGGATCCCGTCCATGTCTCCCTTAAGGACCACATCCATCAATATAAGGTCAGGGCAATGAACCCGCGCCATCTCGATGGCGTCCTCTCCGCTAGAGGCCATGCAGGGAACATTGTACCCAAAGCTTTCCAGACTATCTTTGATATCCATAGCAACTATTTTCTCATCCTCGACGATCATAATTCTTTCATCTGTCATCAATAGTCCCTTCTTTTGTAGGATAGTTCCTCGAAAGTTATTTTGAATGCACTGCCATTTTTTCTGTCAAGTTCGATCGTCCCTTCTATCTGTTCTACCAGAGAGTTGACCAGCTGCAGGCCAAGGGAATCTGTTTCTCTGAAATCCATGTATTCTGGAAATCCAATTCCATTATCGCTTACTTTCAGGATGAACTTACCGTTTTCAGGATACAGTTCTACATTGATCTCTCCGGTACCTTCCTTAAATGCGTATTTCAGGGAATTTGACACAAGCTCGGTAATGATCAGTCCAATTGGTATGGATGTATCTATGCCAAATATAATGTTTTTAATATTTATATGGGTTTTGATATCATCCGGTGAAAAACCATATGAGTTCACAAGATATTTGATCAGTTTTGGTATATAGGTCTGAAGGTCGATATTTTCAAGGTCGTTTGAATGGTAAAGGTTCTCATGGGCCAGTGCCATTGATTTTGCCCTGTGCTGACTCTCCCTGAACGCCTCTATTACTTCTCTGTCCCTGAACCTCTTTGATTGGAGCCTCAGAAGACTGGACATTACCTGAAGGTTATTCTTAACCCTGTGATGTATCTCTTTTAGCAGGATATCTTTCTTACGTGCGTCTTCGGACTGTTTTATCTCGGTGATGTCCTTTACAACAGACATTACTTCATCTTCCCCGCTTACGACTATACGTACTTCAAAATCCCTCATCTCGCCTTTTACGGGTAACTGGTACTGCATAGTTTGCATTTTTCCAGTCCTCAGCACTTTCTCGATTATCACGAGCTCCTTTGCTGCAACGTCATGTGGCAGCAGGTCCTCTATCTTTATTTCCGGGGGCATGTTGGGTGATTCGTAAAGGCATTCCTCGGTGGAGAGCTTATAGTTGAGGATGGTTCCGTCCTTTTTGATCTGGAACACCATGTCAGGCATCGCCTGAATGATCGCTTTTATGGTTGTATCCCTTTTTGATACAAGTTCCTCGGAATGCTCGAGGGATTCGAGCATCCTGTTTATTGAAATTATGAGCTTTGAGATCTCATCATCGCCTTCTTCAAATATACGCCTTGAAAAGTCCCTGCTTTCACCAATATGCCTTATATCTTCGTTGAGCCTGTTCAGACGCGCAAGATATGAGTTCTCCAGCAGGGACAGCACAACGATGCCGAACACAGCTCCTGATAGCAGGAGGGTCATTAAAAAGTATGCTATGGTTGCTTTCCCATGCATATAGATACTTCGTGGAATGCCCACATCAAGTATCATTGCAGGCTCTCCGTATATATCATTCATCAGAACGCTTCCGTAGATCCTACTTGCGTTCACAGGTCTTATGTATGCGTATTCCCCGGAATCCAGCAGGAGGTCCGGATCTTGCTGCATCCCCTCCGTATCAACTGCATGCCGGATATTAAGTTCAAGATTGTTCTCATCGGACAGGATACCTATTTCTTCTTCATCCAGGAAACGTCCCATCAGCACAGTACCGCCTATGGAATCATTACCATAGCCTGTAACTATGGGCTGGGATGTAATGATCATAAACTCCTCGTCAACATACAGCACTCCTGTCTTCCTGCCCTCTGGATCCAGGTGCTCCAGAAGGGATCTGTTCTCTTCAAGGTGATCGATAAGGTTTTGAGCTGACCGGACCTGGGTTCCTGGCTGGACTACCACAGATTTCGCATATACTAGCTCTCTGGATAAGTTGTAGAAAAGTACGAAATCAAACTTTTGATTGATGAAAGTTTCATCCATCAGGTAGTTGTCTATGTATCCCTGGTCATACTCCTGGACAAAATAATATGTCTCATCCCACACTGACCAGTCAACGGTTTTTTTTTCGAGGTTCTCTATTTCCGAACACATGGAATTTCTGGCACTCTGCATGTCCTTTTTCAGTTCTTCCTGCTCAAGGTGGCTAAAACTGTTCATAATGATCATCTGTGAGCTTATGAACAGAACAAATATCAATCCGACAAATGTAGCACCGATAATTGCCAGGGTCTTTTTTCGCAGTGATGCCATTGATTACACTATCCAGGAATTTAGGAGATGGCTTATATGAATTATGAAGTATTTTTTATAAAATTCGTTAAAAAATGATTTGTAACGTATATATAACTTGCGTAATCAGCCTGTTAACGCACACTGAAAAGTGTTTGATCTTTCAGCAAAAAAGAAAAAGAGACCTGCAAAACATGCGAAGGTTTGCGGAAAGCTGCAAAACTGCCTTTTTATCCTACTACGCTCATGTCTTCTATCCTGACCGAGGGTGTAACGGTCCCACCCACCTTGCGTATGTCGTTACCAGCCCCATTCATTTTTGTGAGCATATCGAAAATGTTACCCGATATCATCAGGGACCTGATGGGTCTGTCGATCCTCCCGTCTTTGATCGTGAATGCATTCCTGGCTTCTACGGAAAAGTCTCCAGATATGGAATTTGCGGTATGGCCTCCTATCACGGTGTTTACCAATACTCCATTATCAGTGTCCGCTATGATGTCGGTACCTGGATGATCTATGATAAAGTTCCTTGGCCCGACCGAAGGTGTCGATAGATATGAGCTTCTCGAGGCGTTCCCGGTACTTTTCAGGTTGTCCTTGCCTGCTGTATATGAATCATAGAGATAGGACCTGAAAACACCTTTCTCGATCACAGTTGTTCTCTGTGAAGGTACTCCCTCATCATCCGAGCTGCTTGTATCAATGCCACCTTCCAGCAGTCCGTCATCTATAATTGAGAGCTTTTCACTGGCCATATGCTCCCCTATCCTGCCAGTGAGGTTTGAGCGGCCTTTCTGTACGTTATCTGCATCTACCGAAGGTATGAAGGCATTTTCGAGGAGGTCGGAAAATGCGAAGGGGTACAGGATCACATCTGTTCTCTGAGGCTCAATTGATATGCCGCCCCTTGACCTGTCTGCAAGTTCTGCAGCGCTTTTTCCAATGTCGTAGAAGTCAATGTCATTATTTCTTGATATAGCAAAGTCATAGGCAGTGGAGATACTGTTCCCTGTTGTGATGACATCCGTAAAGCCAGAGATGCCCGTGGCACTTTCTTCGATCTCAATACCATTAGTGTTCATTATAAGCCGCTTGCCGAAGCTGCGGCTGAAATTCCCGGAAGTTACAACAATGTCAGGGATAGATCTTGCACCATCGATCATTTTCATGGCAAAGGACAGGCATATGTCAAGTTCCATCTTCTCCAGTTCCGGATCCCTTATTCCTGAAACATGTGGATATTCCCCGTTCGAAGGCAGCGATCTCCAGTCCGGATCGCTGTCACGGACCCTGGCGGAACTTACAGCACTCTTTGCAGCATCCTCTATGCGGCTGATGGTGTTCGTACTGGCAAAACCAACAGCTCCCCTGACAATGGCACGGATGCCCAGTCCCCGGGATATGTTCTCTTTAGCACCCTCTATCTCGTCCTTGCGGATATCGATCGAGGTCTTGTGATCTTCCATGATGAAGATCTCTGCTTCATCTGCTCCGAGATCGCTGGCAGCCTTCAACCCCTTTTTTGCAAGTTCGTACATGTCCATCATGCACCACCTACCAGCGCTTCTGAGACCATGAGGTGCGGTGACCCGTCTGTCACGGGTACCAGCTGTCCACCTTTTCCACATCTTCCTGAATTCATTTTCAGGTCGTCACCTACCATCTTCACATTGTTCAGTATCTCAAGTGTCTTGCCTGAAAGTGATACGTCCCTGAGGAGTGTCGTGAGTTCCCCGTTCTCGATGAGGTACCCTTTTTCGGCATTGAACTGGAATACACCTTCTCCTGTGTTCACCTGTCCGCCCCGTGAGCCTATTAGGTATACGCCATTGCCGATTTCCTCGAGCATCTCCTCGAACTTCGAGCTTCCGTTATCGATATAGGTATTGCTCATCCTGACTATGGGCCTGGAATGTCCCTGGGCTCTGCTGTGTCCGGGCCTGCCCCCGAGCTTTGCAGCAGTTTCCCTGGAATGCAGATAGGATCTGAGTATCCCGCCCTCGATCACAACGGTCTTTTCAGCCTGGGTCCCTTCATCGTCAAAGGGGAAATAGCCGTATTCATGAAGTGTGGGGTCATCGATGATACTTATAAGGGGCGAGCCTATTCTCTGGCCTATCCTGTTCTCCAGGATAGAGCTTCCCTCAAGCACAAGGTCTGCCTC
>JAFGCK010000111.1 GCA_016932675.1 Methanosarcinaceae archaeon
CCAAGTGATGTGCCGGAGATCATTATGTGCAAGGGCAGGGCGTTGCTTTGAAGTTCCTTGCAGTATGTTGTCAAAGTTGCCCACCAACCTCCTGTAAGCTTCCCTTGATTGCTGCACCTTGTTGAGATAGTGTGCGCTCCCTACGGTTGCCGCAGATCTGCCCTGAATGAAATCCGCGAGACTCTCAGAGATGCCTGCGGCAACCATGAGGTTAAGATGCCACTTGCGTATTATCTTGGCAGAGACTCGGCCATATTGTAAATCTTTTGTTAATGTTTTATAACTCTTGTTTGTTCCCATGTTTTTCAATGTAGGGATGAACGATGCCGGGAAGAATATGTGGAAAGTTCTTTTTGTGCCCTTTGAAAGCCATGAGGTTGGATAATGTGCTACCTCACCATCAACGATTATGTTGCGCTCGTCAAAGTTATCTAACATCTCATAAACATGTGAGAACCGACTGCCCGAGTATGTGAGGAGCTCAAAGAACGGCTTTAAGTCCACTGCACACGCACCGTAGGCTTCCCGCATCTCATCATCGGTTACGTAGATTTCTACAACTCCAGACGGCTTAATCTTTATGTATCGCCTCCATTTTTCAATGGTGTACCCGGCAACCTCATCGATTTCTTCCTCTTCACAATAGTTAAACAAAGCACGGAGCCCTCTGTATTCCTTGTCTTTTAGTGTGATGGCGCGAAGTTCCTGCGGTTTCAAGATGGTATAAGTTTCAAAGAACCTTATGAGGGCATTGATGTAGCTCTGTTTTGACCTCGCAGAGATATCTTTATATATAAGCCATGCATTAAATGGCTCGTTGTGCTGAGCCCAAAACTGAGCCAGATCATGTATTGTGGTCGGAATCGCAGTCGGTTGAGCATTGACATGGAGGAGGTCGGGTGTTCGAATCTCCCCGGGCCCACTACCGATCCTTTCAGCAGGGTTCGATAAGTTTAAATTTGAAAGCAGCATTAAGGTGCTTCGGGTCATCAAGCCCAGGTAGCTCAGTTGGGAGAGCGCTGCCCTGAAGAGGCAGTTGTCCCCGGTTCAAGTCCGGGTCTGGGCATCTATGCAAGCACACCAGTAGTGTAGCGGTCATCACCGGGCGTTGCCAACGCTCGAACCCGGGTTCGAATCCCGGCTGGTGTACTGTCTTGTTTTCTAAAATTTTTATACACACCTTCCTGCAGTAGCTTACATCCTGTTTTATGTTGTGAAGTTGCTACAATTGTCAGGTTTTACTTTCTTTGGCCATTATTATTTTCCGCAACCACTTTCCAGGATCTTGAGCACTTCTGAATCCGAAACATCATACCAGTTAAGGTAAACCTGTGCAACTGCCCTGAAATCCGGAGGACTTTCCAGAACAACCATTTCATCTACCATCTGTCCGATATCCTTAACAACTTCCCTCCCTGCAACCGGCACAGCAACTACGATCCTCCCTGCATCCTTATTCCTGCACAATGCTATGGAAGCACTCATAGTGGAACCCATTGCAAGACCATCATCTATCAGTATAACAGTTCTACCGGAAATATCTGGCAGCTTTTTTCCTTTTCTTAAGGTCTTAATCCGCCGGCGAATCTCCTCTGTCTGCTCTTCCATTATCTTATCTATCTGTTTTTGAGATAACCACAGTGCTGCATCACTAAATATGAAAACACTGCCATCTTCTGCTATGGCTCCAAAACCTGATTCAGGATTGTCGGGAAATGGTAATTTCCTTGTAACCAGGAGTGAGAATGAGCTGTGCAGATATTTAGCAACCTCACAGCCAACTTCCACACCACCCCTTGGTATGGCCAGCACCAGTACATCCTTATCTTTGTATCTTTCCAGTTCATGGGCAAGTTTTTTGCCCGCATCTTTCCTGTCTGTGAAAAACATAAGATCACCGTCTGCAACAAGTTCCCAACGTAGCCACTTTCTTTTTTATTGACCAATCCTGCTGATATTTATTATTAGATCTGCCCATCGTCCCTCTATTTTACCAGTTAATGTAGATGTAACCCCTCATGCTCACGGTTTACATATAAGGATTATAGAAAACATGTATACGTTGAAGAGAATTCAAGATTGATTCTTTACTTAACATGATAGCCTTTTGTATAAACTATGATTTCATCATATTCATTTCCTGGTACACTTTCGTTTTGAACTTTTGGCATGGACTAATTATAGTTTTCATCCTGACTTTTGAATCATGCATCTGCGTCTGTTGATCTCAAAACAACAGGAACAAGACCATTATATTCAGCGGCTGTCATTATCCTGACATGCCTGTCATCTGCTGTCTCCCATACTTTTGCAGTCCGCTCTCTGTAAAGCGGATCTCTCAAAAGATGGTGATCGTATATAATGAGATCCGGAGCACTTTCATTAATAATCCGGATGATGTTATTTATACTGCGATCGAGATTCGTCCTGTTGAGAAGATAACCTAAAAGATAGGTTGTCGGACCGTCCAGTATCAATATATCCGGTTTTTCGTCAATGATCCACTGTGCATGGTCTTCAATGGTTGGTCCCTGCAGATCTGATGTATGAATTAATTTTTTAGCGCCATATTCTATGATCGTAGCAATTACCCATCCTGTTGAAGAATATTCTATTCCATGGAATAGCGGACGGCTGAAACGTACCCTGGTATCACCAACTTCAAATCCTGAACCGTCAGAAAAATGCATTGCAGAAGATATTGGCTCGACCCATCTCTCAGAAGACCAGCGTTGCTGCATCTTCATGAATCTCTTTCTCCATTTTGATAACAGTTCTTCCCTTCTTTTCTGGTAATTTCCAAAATCTATGGAAAAAGCTATAGGTAAGCATTCCACTGGATCTTTATAGTTTTTTTGTTTTGGTGGAGAATATCTGAGAGTGCTTTTACTGACCTGGCTCATCAATTGCAGAAGATCTCGTGAACGCTCCCACTGAGAATGGTTGATCCATCTGTTGGGATCCTTGATCCACAGATCACTCTTTAAATAGGATCCACATGATTCTTCATCTGGCATATAATGGTCAAAATGATAGTGGCTGATTACTATATGTTCCGCTTTTTTCGCTTCTTCCCTGATCAGTTTTGTTGCACTTTCCAGGCAGGATAGTTTTTCTGAATACTGCAACGGAAAGCTTTTTTGCATAATTGCGGCTCCAGGATCGATAAGTATGGTGGTGTCAGGAGTTTTCACAAGAGTGCATGATGATTTGACGCCCATTGAATCAAATGCTATGAGCCGGAATTCCATTTCTCCAGACAACAGCATCTAAATACATCCTTGAATATTGTTAAGGAAAACAAATGCTCAATGCATGCTTCTATTAAATTCCCCGACGTTATCATTGTTTTATGAGAAAATAAGGGCATCGATGCAAAATCAACTTGATTGTCCTGGACTGAAGATCAAAAAAGGATGATCCAGGATACAGCTTTCTTATTGATTCATTCTGCAGCGAATAAGTATATAGACTTCCTGAATGATTGCAATATCAATGAGAATCTTATTCGCTGTACACAGTATATGATTCATTTGAGAATCACAGAGATGTATGGTATCTCCTGAGAGTTGCTCCAGCTATCCCGCCAGGATATGATGCCGTGGTAAAAAAGGAAGGGAATATTGAAAGGATCAGCCATTGGGTCAACAAACTAAGGAATACAGGAGGCTCAATATACATGCCATTGCCTGAAAAACCGGAAATGCTCTATGAAAACTGTCGAATCAAAAACGTGGGAACGTATTTGAGAAATCAGGCACCTGTTGATGAAAACTTTGCGGAAAGGAAGAATGCAAGGCACTCCATTGAAAGATCGAATGGACATACAAAAGCGTGGTAAGATCTGATGCGGGAACGATACAAAATGAAGGCATGGTACTCCATGTTACCATGGTTTGTGACATATCAGTTCCCGATACCTGCAAATCTAAAATGGACTTGAGAACATAATCATGCCAGGTATTTTTAACAAAATCAGTCCTCAAATTAGAACGGAGGAAAATATGATCTGATTTGATGGGCTCCGGTATATAAAGAGGTCGAATGCGATATTGTAAAACAAATTGTTCAATTATACTGGATCGCTCGCTTTTATCTGCCCGATGAACATCATTCCTGTAAATCAGAAGTATCGGCCAGATAATCCTCATTCTCCTAAAAATCGCACAGCTCATTTTATCCAGGCGACAGGAGGATATAGTCGAGCAACACTAAAAATGTCCTGATCTGAGATATTCTTTAAAAGGTATCAGATCAGCAATTTTAATAACCAGCATAGGAATAGGCAAACCCTTGTTCAGCCTGGATTCAAAAGAACAATGCGATTGTTCGAAGTCATCGATCGTTTTTTCAGGAAGGGGTTGCTTTAGTATATTGTCTGAATATTCTATATAGTCTTCGAATATACTTGCTGCCATATCACATGGAAACAGGGCCAGTACATCTGGCATAGTGCTGACGTTGAAAGGAAACAGCCGGCACATGGTTGGCCTCTTGTCATATATGCTGCACTTACCGGATTTCAGAAAAGGGCAAGGGGGAGGTATTTTGTAATAACGTTCTTTGCCTTCATTGCAGGATTCGATCTTACCGGCCTTATCTTCTGATGCTTTCAATAGTATTTTCAGATCATCTTCATCCAGATAGATATCTGCTGCTTTACAGCAGATAGCAGGGCACGTGGATGGGCATGCATAGTGGGAAAGTATTTCCTGAACTGGTCTAAAAAAAGGCAGATCACTTAACCTTCTTTTTCTGTACATAATAATAAAAAAAAATCAATGGACATCTATATGAATATTTCTAAATGTCACAGCATAAGTAGGATCCTAAGAGGACCATTATCTGAAAAAGCTGGATACC
>JAFGCK010000112.1 GCA_016932675.1 Methanosarcinaceae archaeon
AATATAATACAATACAATATGATAAAGTACAATATAATACAATACAATATGATAAAGTACAATATAATACAATACAATATAATACAATACAATATATTCAAAGGATAACCCGGTGGACTGACAGTTGACCCTGCCATACACAAAGTAAGGTTTGATTCAAAGAACAGAAAGAATTCAAAAAAGAGTGGCAGGAAAAAGAAGGGTAAGAAAAATAATACAGCTTCAGGGTCTGCAGGCGGCAGATCCAAATACTATCTTAACAGGCGGAGTTTTGCATTTTGACTTCTTGTTATCTTTTTTCCAGAACATTGTATGCGTAACGAAGAACATCTTATCTAGAATGAAAGCAAAGAGGTCATTGATGTTCGGCCGGTTCAAGTATTCTGATGAAGTGTTCTATGGAGAGATAAGCAACGGGATCGTCATCTCCCGCGAAGGCGACGGAAAAACCTACGATATAGAGGAACTGGAAGTCCTTCCGCCCTGCGTTCCCACGAAGATCATATGTGTAGGTCTGAACTATCACGATCATGCTGCTGAGCTCGGGCTGGCGGTCCCTGAAGAGCCCATACTTTTCCTGAAGCCACCATCGGCCCTGCTCGGACACGGGGGGAAGATAATCTACCCAAAGTCCAGCCAGAGAGTGGACTACGAAGCCGAACTTGCGGTGATCATGGGTAAAAAGTGCAAGAGCATAAGTTATGAGAGGGCTCATGATGTTATAGCAGGGTTCACATGTTTCAATGATGTCACTGCCCGGGACCTTCAGAGAAAGGACGGTCAATGGACCAGAGCAAAGAGCTTTGACAGCTTTGCACCTGCAGGCCCTTTCCTTGTCCCGGCGGATGAATTCAAAGCAGATAATGCATACATAAGAACACGGGTCAACGGAGAGATAAGACAGGATTCGAATATATCCAACCTGATCTTTGATGTGCCTTACCTGATAGAGTTCATTTCCGGCATCATGACACTTGAAGTTGGCGATATGATAGTGACAGGCACTCCGCCCGGCGTGGGTGAACTTAAACCGGGAGATCTTGTGGAAGTAGAGATCGAAGGTATTGGAATATTGGGGAACGAGGTAGTATAATGCTGTTCGATCAGATAAATAAGGAACTTGAACTTGCAGAACGCCATTTAAAGGTCCTGATGGCAGTAGTTGAACGTGGTCCTATAGGCATACTTAAACTTTCAGAGGAAACAGGTATGCCCACCCATAAGGTGCGTTATTCCCTGCGTGTCCTTGAACAGGAACAGCTGATAAAACCTTCATCCCATGGTGCAGTTGCTGGTGATGCTGTGGATCAGTTCATGTCTGATTTTGAAACTGATATTTGCAATGTTATCTCAAGGGCAGGCCACATCAGGAAGATAGGCAAGTCACTGTGAACACATTTAAATCAGGTTCTTACAATTCACATACCGTTGTGACCAGGGAAATGATCAGTATCGGTCCTGATCGATACTCCATCTTTGCGGAGGATACAGATGACTTTAACCGAGGATGACAAAAGAGCAGTAGAGAAATATGCTCTCCAGAATGCCGTTAAATACGGACAGGCCCCCCAGATCGGAGCCGTTATGGGCCGGGTCATGGGAGAATGCCCCCACCTGCGTTCCAGGGCAAAAGAAGTTACCCCATATATCCAGGAAATACTTGCCGAGGTTGCAGGGGAAAAACCTGACCAGTGGCGATCCAGGCTTGAACAGCTTGCCCCTGAGCTCATAGAGGAACTCTGTATCAGGAAGGAACCTGATAAAGGACTGAAAGACCTGGACGTGGAAGAGGGACAGCAGGTTGTGATGCGGTTTGCTCCAAACCCCAACGGTCCGCCAACCCTTGGAAGTACACGCGGCATCGTCGTGAACTCCGAGTATGTGAAGAGATACGGAGGCAAGTTCATCATACGTTTCGATGACACCGACCCGCAGACAAAACGCCCGATGCTTGAAGCGTATGACTGGTACATCGATGACTGCAAATGGCTTGGTGCCGAACCGGACGAGGTTGTCATTGCTTCTGACAGGATTCCCATATATTACGAATATGCTAAACTGCTCATTGAAATGGGACATGCTTATGTATGTTTCTGCAATGGTGCTGAGTTCAAGAAGTTAAAGGATTCAAAACAGGCCTGCCCCCACAGGAACACAAGTCCCGGAGAGAACCTGGAAAAATGGGAAAAAATGCTTTCAGGAGAGTATGAAGAAAAAACCGCTGTCCTGCGCATCAAGACAGACATACAGCACAAGGACCCTGCACTGAGGGATTTTGGAGCATTCAGGATAATCAGGACCCCTCACCCCAGACCGGAAGTCGATGACAAGTATTGTGTTTGGCCATTGCTTGATTTTGAAGGTGCGATAGAAGACCACGAGCTTGGAATGACCCATATAATAAGGGGCAAGGACCTCATGGACAGTGAGAAACGTCAGGGATACATCTACAGCTATCTGGGATGGACATACCCAAAGACCACTCACTGGGGACGGGTCAAGATACACGAGTTCGGCAAGTTCAGTACAAGCGGCCTGCGCCATGCCATCGAGGAAGGAGAATATTCCGGCTGGGACGATCCCCGTCTTCCAACCCTGCGTGCCCTGAGAAGACGTGGCATAATGCCCGAAGCCATCCGCAAGTTCATGATCGATATGGGCGTAGGGGAGACTGACATCAGCATAAGTCTTGATACACTTTATGCAGAGAACCGGAAGATCATCGACCCTAAAGCAAACAGGTATTTTTTCGTATGGGACCCGGTGCATATAGAGATAAAAGGCAGGGAACACTGTATAGCGACCCCGCCCCTGCACCCCACTGAGGACCGGGGTAACCGCGAGATAGAAGCCGGTCCGCAACTGTACATATGCAGGGAGGATGCCGATAAACTCACTGCTGGCTCTAAGATCCGACTAAAGGAACTCTGCAACATTGAGATAACATCCCTGGAACCTCTGCAGGCAAGCTACCTGGACGATTCCATTGGATCAGTAAAGAAAGAGAAGGTAAAGATCATACACTGGGCTCCTGCGGATGGGATCCCTGTAACTGTGCTCTCACCTGATGGCGAGTTCCGTGGCATTGGCGAAAAACAGATAGCCACTGAACTGGACAATGTTGTCCAGTTCGAAAGGTTCGGTTTCTGCCGTGTGGACGATGTGGGCAAGGAGATAGTTGCATATTATACGCATAAGTAAAAGAATTTGGGGGATACCTTCCTTTTTCTCATTTGGATGCAATTTTACTGTCCCGCTTCATTCGGTAATCACAACAGCCACACATGTCCACATACGCAGGCCTGATTCTGCCACCAGTCGCTATATGGGAACTGGACATCCATATTAAACTGAAGAAACTGCGTTGAAAGAATTTAAAAGAACCAGGAAAATGCCTGAAAAGGACAGCAGCCATAAATGGTTACGCCTGATAAGAATCTAAAATGTATAACCTGATCATCCTGTCCATTCCTGGACCATGATCTTCGAGGCCATTCCCTTACCAAGCGCATAGCTGCAGCCGTTCAGCTCAACGATAAGGGAACCCCTGCTGTCCCTTTTGATCTTAAGGAAAGAATTCTTGGTAAAGCCCATGGATATGAGGCGATTCATCAGGGAACGACCTGCGTTAATAGAAACGATCTTACTCACTTTGCCTTCCGGCATCATTACCAGTGGCATGATTGGAGCCATCTCTTAACCTCTCTGTATAGCAAAACGATGTTTTTTACACGATTCTGTCGTTTTTAACCCACTTCACTCCAAAGTAGGAAAGCCTAACATTATTTGACATCACGATATAGTGTTTTATAGTATATAAATGTTCCCGACTACGAACATAGTATTTAGTCTAATAAATTTAAGAGAATTATCAACAGAAAGGATTTAAGGAATAGTCCGTATCCATGAACCATGCCAAAGAACATTAAAAAAGGACCTGCTCCGGAACTTGTACTGGGGGTGCGCAATATAGCCTCTTTGACAGCATGTAAGGATAGTGCTGATGCGGTCTATTTCTCTCTTGACAGATTGAGCCTGAGGTCAAGGGCGCATGAGATCACAGCCGACAACCTGGCAGAGTTTGTTGAGAGCATACACGGGTTCGGGCTAAAAGGATACATGGCAGTCAATTCCGTGATCTACCCGGATGACCTTACAGAACTCAGCGATGTAATAGAGGCCGCGGCATCTGCCGGAGTCGATGCAGTGATAGCCTGGGACCCCGCAGCCATAATGAAAGCAGCAGCCAATGGCCTGAGGGTACACATATCCACTCAGGCAAATGTCTCAAATCAGGAAACTGTCAATTTCTACGAATCGATGGGAGCAAGCAGGGTCGTGCTTGCCAGAGAATTGAACCTTGAACAGATCAGGGAGATCAGAGAGAACACAAAAATGGAGCTTGAAGCCTTCGTACACGGTGCCATGTGCCAGGCAATATCCGGCAGATGTTACCTCTCGGCATACCTTCTGGGAAGATCCGCTAACTGTGGGGAATGCAGCCAGCCCTGCAGATGGGAATGGTCACTGCACTCGGACAGTGGTGAAAAAGTAGAAATAGAAGGAAAATACCTCATCAGCGCAAAGGACCTCTGTATGATAGAACACATACCTGCACTAGTTGAAGCCGGCATCGATTCCTTCAAAGTGGAAGGACGTCTGCGCAATACAGGATACACGTCCACCGTCTCAAGATGCTACCGCAAAGCAATTGATGACCATATGAGAGGCAGATATACGCAAGAGGCTGCAGCCATTATGAAAAAAGAGATAGGCCTGGAATACAACCGCGGGTTTTCCACGGGATTCTACTTTGGATACCCCGGCCCTGATGGGATTGCCTGCGACCATGACATGAATGCATCCCCTGTAAAGCGAGAGGCTGTGGGAATGGTGACAAATTTCTTCCCGAAGAATAACGCTGCAGCTGTGAAGCTCCTTGAGCGTGGTATTAAAGTGGGCGACAATATCATTATCGAAGGAAGCACAACCTATATAGAGCAGGAGGTGACTTCCCTTGTAGTTGACGGAGAAAAGGTCCTTTCTGCATCAAAGGGCAGGGAGCCCGGACTTGCAGTGGTTGGTAGGGTCCGGAAGAACGACCGTGTGTTCAGGATAGAGAAAACCTGTCCTTAAATTACATAATATCATGGATCTGCATTTGACGGGATCAGGATAAAAGCAGGATATTATAAACCAATTGTATCAGCGATATGCTCCATGACACATATAGGTGGTTGCAAACATATGGCCTATATATCCTATTCATAGGAATATATTTCTGGTAAATAATGCTTATATTGAATGTAAACTATGCAAATCGACGGGACCCACACAGGTCCAAAAAAGAAATTGATTGCCGAAGAACCCTGTTTTTAAAAGCAGGGTCCTTAAGGACGGGAAAATAATGGACACTCTAAACTCAATAAATAAGCATGTTTTTGACAAAGCCAGATATGCGGTCATTGATATCAACGACACCGAAGCTGTGGAAGCAGCCAGAGAGGCCCTGAACATAGGATTGGATCCTGTAGACGTTATCGAACAGGGATTCATAGAGGGTATGAGAACTATGGGGGACATGTTCGAGGAAGGAAAACTGTCCCTTGTCCATATACTTGCTGCCTCAAAGGCAATGAACGCAGGTATAGAGATATTGAAGACAAATATGATTGCCAGAAGCGAGAACACGGGTTTTTTCGGCAACCTGGTTGTCAGGTATTAATGTGCGTATCCTGCCAGGACCTAAAATGTTTCTACAAATTCCTCTTTTCCTTAAACATCCTGAATAGCTTCATTCCATCTGTCCACTAACTAAATATAGAAACCAATACAGAATATGCACTCTGAGAATATTCATTCTCAAATAACGAAATACAGAGGGAGAATATGGATAAATTCATGCAAAGTGCTATTGAAGAAGCAAAAAAAGGATTTGAGGAGGGAGGCATTCCCATTGGTTCCGTCCTTGTGAGAAACGAAGAGATAATTGGCAGGGGACATAACAGAAGAGTCCAGAAAAATGATCCACTGGCACATGCGGAAATAGACTGTATAAGAAATGCCGGAAGAATAGGCAGATATGATGACACTATTCTCTACTCCACATTAATGCCCTGCTATCTTTGTGCAGGTGCAGCTGTTCAATTTGGGATTAAGAAGGTCATTGTTGGTGAATCCGAGAACTTCGAAGGCGCTTCAGATTTTATGAGGGAACACGGCATCAGTGTAATCGATCTCGACCTGGAAGAATGCAAAGAAATGATGCAAAGATTTATACTTGAAAATCCGGAGATATGGAATGAGGATATAGGAGAATGAGATCACTCTAATTACAGGAGCTGGAATTACAACTATGCTTTCCCGATAGATGCCCAGAAAGCATTACCTTTTCCTGCGGGGAGCCTTCAAGCATATCCTGCCACATACAGCTCAACTACACTTTTGACCGTGGCAAGTCCATGGCCGTGTCATCAAAAATGACCTTTCTGGAATGATCCCCACTGAAAAAGGAAGCAGTGTATCAGAACACATCAGACATAGCAGAAAAAGGGTACTGCATATTTAGCCATATATGAACACACATATATTATCTAATTTTATAAAAAATAATAAATATATATTTGGATACCCCCTTATTTCCAGTGGAAGTTATATAGAAAAATGTGCTGAAAACCAAACTTTATTATAAGTTTCGGGACAGATGATATTTCCCTGCATCATGCCATCAATTACATAACCTGCATAAATTTTGATGTATATTGTGTTTATTTTATCTGCATTAAATTAAAAACCGATATGAAATTCACTCAGGTTATTGTTAAATAGAATCAATTTAGATTCTAACTTGCAGATTAAGGTGCGGGCTAGCACTTGATCGCAAATGGGCTTCAGACATGAAAGATAAATGGGAAGTGTAAAGGAGAAATGGCATCTGTCACATAACAGTGACCATCTTATTAGACAAAACACAAAGTAATGACATGGGGGTATATCATTGTATTGGGTAAGATTTTGGGAAGATGAAAATAATAAGATACTAAGAGAAGTGCCAGTACATGCAAATAACAGGAATGAGGCAACTTATCTGTTCAAACATGATTTCCCGTACATAAGGGATTTCGAGTTGATCCCATCCTAGAAAAAACAAACAGGCCAGCAAGTCAACTGCAAAGGCAGCCGATGAATAAGTGGTTCATGTCGTACACAACTATTTACCGACATCCTTTTCATTTTCAGGTTCTGACAAAACTGCAGGGCATGTATATTCCTTTAAGGAACACTCCTCGAACTCGATCTCAAGTGTTGCATGCCTGATATCATATTTTTTCAGTTTATGCTTTAATCGCCTTTTCAATTTTTCCACTTCAGACATATCCTTTTCAAGGGTGAATATGTGAGCATTCAGAGCATTGACATGAGAGTTCAGACTCCATAGGTGAACGTGGTGAACCCCTTCCACCCCTTGGTGTTCTCAATATCGGATATCACATTTTCTATATTGATGTCATTAGGAACGAATTCCATCAGTATCCAAAGACATTCCCTGATAACAGGAATCGAGGTCAGCATTATAAAAAAGGCTATTAGCACACTAAGGACGAGGTCTACTATTACCTGCCCGGTGAAGTATATCCAGACCGATGCAACAATAACGGCCACAGAAGAAAAGGTGTCTGTAAGCACATGCAAAAAAGCACTCTGCACGTTCAGGTCATGACTTCCGTGCAGTATAAAGGCCACATAAACGTTTACCGCAAGACCTGTCAATGCAACAATAAGCATCATGGTACTCTCAACAGGCTCAGGTTTGAGGGACCTTTGATATGCCTCCAGAATTATCCACAGACCAACCCCTATCAATAAAAGACCGTTTAGTAAAGCAGCAAATATCTCCACCCGATGGTAACCAAAGGTACGGGTAAGTGTTGGTTCCAGACTTCGTGAGATCCTGATAGCACCTAAAGATACCAATAACGAGAACACATCCCTTAACATGTGTCCTGCATCTCCCAGGAGGGACAGGGAGCCTGAGAGGACACCACCAACCACTTCCACGATGAAGAATACAGAGACTAAAAAGATAGCGATCTTCAGCGAACGTTCAGGATCAAGACTTTTCATTACTGCCAGATATCAGCGAAGTTAACTATATAGCCTTTGGACAACGATAATACCTTTGACGAATCCTGACCCACCGGCCCCGGGTCCGGATCATATCTGAAATGGAATATCGTGCACGATTTTCCCGGATATCCCGTTCAACGAATATTTTGCATCATGAATCTTATACCAATGTTCGATCCAAGGACAGCACCACAGGAAAAATGCTGATAAGATATCCAGGTCCCTGATTAGATTTTACTGGTACATACTAAACAAATTATTGATATCTCGGATTCACTTTTAAACTATGAGACACATATGTCAGATATAGGCAAAAACGTCTGTTATCCATACAGGGAGGAATCATATGGGCATAGAAGATCTGATGAAGGAGATCGCAGGCGAGAACCAGAGCATAATAAATTCAAAGACATTGCTCGGAGAACCGTTCACCTGGGCCGGAAAAACAGTAATGCCAGTCATTAAGGTTTCTGCAGGGTACGGAAGTGCCGGCGGGGAACGGAAAAAGGAAACAAGCCACGGCTTTGCCGGAGCAGGATATACGGGTGTCAACATGGAACCCATTGCTTTTGTGGTCATATCTGACGAAGATGTCAGGCTGCTAAGCATAACAGGAAAACACCGGTATAGCAGTGTTATCGACCTGATCCCGGAGGTCGCAAGCAAGATACCTGAAGCCGTGGATAGAGCGAAGGAAGCAAGCAGCGGGGTTGCTGAAAAGGCCAGACAAAGGACAGAGAGAGCAGGCAAACTGATCAGAGAGAAAGGGGCCGCCTTAAGGAGGGGGGATAAAGAAGAGACGAAGGTCCCTGAAGAAAAGATAGTCGAAGAAGAGAAAGAGGTCGTGGGGACTGCAGAAGAAACGGAAACGGGAAGTGCACGTGGCAAATGGGGCGGGTCATCAAAATAATTTTGAATGGAAGAATTAACTGGTTCCATTAAGTGGGAGAGAAGATAGTACAGGACATCTGGAGCTTCATCAGTCACTGCCAGTGCTTTTTACAGATATGTTGCAATATGGACATGCATTGAATAGCTTGTCATTCACACTTTGCCATCCTCTTTTGAACAAAATTCCGAATGCCACTTCAGATAAGGTATTCGTAGACAATCGGGAAAATAACTGTAAACAGGTTTTCCTGTCCATCAACTAATAGTGGCCGGAAACATCCACATGGGATATCCACACAGGATGGTCTCATGGACAGATGATCCTGATATACTCTGAAATAAGTGTTTAAATTAAGTGTTCTTAGATACACGACCAGGGTCAGAAAAGCATCATGATCGCATCATTGTCTCTTTATAGTTATGCTGTAGGGGCAAATAAGACATTTCTTCAATATAAAAAAATATAAGAACCAGATAGGGATATTAATAAAAAAAGAGCAATAAAAATAAATGAACCTGATCCTGATATAGAAAACACTAAATATTTTTGGATATTGGATTTAACTCTATGATAGTGAATAATTAGTTTTATATACAGAAAATGCAATTGGGGTCTTCTAAAATTGATATCATTGAAATTATTTAGCGATTGCACTTTAAAAATTGCTTCAATTGTTTTATGATCAGTTTTCCACACAGGATCTGGATCAAAAGGGAGTATACATGAAAAAAGAAGAGTACAGGTTCCCTCTGGAAGAATACATCTCCAGCAGGGATTTTAAAAGGATCAAAAGCTTTTCCAGGGACAAGGAAACGCCTTTGCTGATAGTTGACGTAGAAAAGATCGGGAATATCTACGATCAGATAACCGAGAACATGCCTTTTGTAAAGATCTACTATGCGGTCAAGGCAAACCCTATGGATGAGGTTATCACCATACTCAGGGACAGAGGATCTAACTTTGATGTGGCAACTATCTACGAGGTCGACCAGCTGCTACGACTCGGGATCGAACCTGAGCGTATAAGCTACGGGAACACCATAAAGAAAGAGAAGGATATAGCCTATGCCTATGAAAAGGGAATACGACTCTTTGTCACAGATTCGGATAATGACCTGAAGAAGCTTGCCAGAAATGCACCGGGATCAAGGGTGTTTTTCCGTGTGCTCACAGAAAGTGATGGGGCAGACTGGCCGCTTTCCCGCAAATTCGGTGCCCACCCGGACATAATCTACAAGCTGATACTGAAATCCCACTCACTTGGCCTGGAACCCTACGGCCTGTCTTTCCATGTCGGTTCCCAGCAACGGGATATAGGCCAATGGGATAACGCACTCTCCAAATGCAAATACCTTTTCACAGCAGCAGCTGAAAAGGGCATACAGCTCAAGATGATAAACCTTGGTGGAGGTTTCCCTGCAAAGTACCTGTCCCCGGCCAATGAGCTTGAGACCTATGCCCACGAAATATACCGCTTTTTGCAGGAGGATTTCGGAGAGGATCTGCCGGAGATCATCATTGAACCCGGAAGGTCCCTGACAGCTGATGCGGGGATCATAGTCAGTGAGATCGTTTTGATATCTAAGAAGTCCAGACTGAATCAGTACAAGTGGGTCTACCTTGACATCGGCAAGTTTGGCGGCCTTATCGAGACACTCGATGAGTGTATCAAATACCCCATTTACTGTGAGAAAAAAGGATATGCTGAAGAGGTCATCCTCGCCGGCCCCACATGCGACAGCATGGACATACTCTACGAGGACCACAAGTACACGTTCCCCCACACCATGAAAGAAGGGAACCGCGTCTATATTTTCACTACAGGAGCTTATACCCAGAGTTATTGTTCCGTGGCATTCAATGGTTTCCCCCCGCTGAAAGCCTATGTGATCTGAAGGGGCCTGTGCCCCTTTACTTTTGAACGGAACAGCGGCAAAAGTACCTGGGGCGCGAAAGCTCAGCCAGTGAATTAAATACTGTACTTTTCAGATGACATGTCTTCTCTGGGGTTACACCTGTCCACCATTATAATTATTATATAAGGGTCTCTACATCGACAATTTTTTAGTATTCCTTGTAGACGCCTTCCCCTGCAACAATCTCTCCATATACAGCAGTCCATCCATCCTGTGGGCCGGAAAACTGGATGTCGATAATTTCAGCATAATCATTTGATTGCTATCCCCCGGTCCACCAGCTATTCCTGCCATCCAGATAGATGGATATTTCTACATTGGCATGGGGAACTGTCTCATATTCTGCATATAGCATGCTTTCGTAAGTGTAAACATCATCAAAGTACCAGTACTTACCTGCATCCACAGACGTTACTTCATATTTTGGACTGAGGACCATTTCATTCCTTATGGGATCTACGGTATCCAGTTCATGGTAGACAGATACCATTGTTCCAAAGTCAGCTGAAAAAGGCAGCCTGGTGGGTGGTTTGACTTCTTTATTCTTTAAGGAAAGCATTAGTCCGTGCTCTGTATCTACCAGTACATACTCCCATGAGGGATCATCTTCATTGAAATTACTATCAATTATATCCTGGCCGATGGAAGATGTATTATTATGCACCGGAAGCGGAATATACAGTGTGACACTGCAGGACGGCATCTGTGACTATACGAACATCGTAGTCTATGTTGCTCTGAAAAGTGTTCTCATACATTTTCCTGTTGCGTTGATCTATCCACATGGACAACAAAGCAACAGATATGACCAGAAATACCACAAAACCAATGATTATTTTATATCGGGTCCTCAAAATGAACCATCCTGCAAATCTATCTAACTTCTGTTCATAAATAACCTTCTGCATCTGTTAAAAACAAAAGCTATTCCTTAATTATGGGATTCAATCATCTCATTCTTGAATCATATGAAAAACAGTCAAAAATATACCCTGCTCCTTTTATTTCCTGTTATTTATCGCTTTCCCTTTCTATTACTAATTCCCCGACGTAATCAAAATCAATATCAGCTAAAGCAAGTTGCATATAACTACTTCCCATATTATTTTAGCTCTCTTTTACTTTTGATAGCTTATCCTGTCCTATAACTTCAAATCATTTCGGACCTTAGATGACTTATAAATATAACGTGAATTCATATTGCTTATAATGATATCCAGAAACAAGACAAACGGGCAAAATATGCAGGTAAAATCAATAAAATTCTTTCCATTAGCGATTCTTATATTCATTGCTATGTTCACCGGGGGGTGTGTAGAAGATGCCGATACTTCTGACAACACAGATGAAACTACGGACGAAGCAGCGTTGCTGTCAACTGAAGAGGTGACAATAGGTAAACCCGAAGGTGAGGAAATGTTCTTCGGACAATACTATCACCTTGAACCACTGAATATACGAGTTCAGGCAGCGCAATACGAACTACCCCTTAAGACTCAGGAAATAGCGAATTATGATGATTTTGTATCCACGATCCCACTTAATGAAAATGCGGTGCAGAAGCTGCAAAAGAATGGTTTTGTGGTCATAGATGATCCCTTCGACCCCCAAGAAGAGATCATCACCGACATGTACGAAACCCTTGAAGACGAAGAAATACCCATATTCATTAGTTCTGACTCACTACTGCACCTGTATCACATCCAGTTCGATGAGACATTGAAACGCATCGAGGAAAAAGAGTTCTACAATACAATCTGGGAAATAAACTATGAACTGCTCCAAAGGTCCATTGGGGATTATGAGACATCCACAGGAGATACAAAGGAAGCCGCCCGCAGGAACATGGCCTATTTTGCAGTGACCCTGAGCCTGCTTGGGCCGGACACTGAGCAGGTTGCAACCGATGATATCTATATGGAGGAAAATACAGGTAAGTTTACATCTGAAGAAGCGGACACATACTCATTAGAGATCCCCGGGACCGTAAAAGAGGATGTTGAAGCAGAACTTGCACTCATAGAAGCCCATGGGGGCTTTTCCCTTTCACCCGTATTCCTTTATCAGGAAGATTATTCTCAGTATGTTCCGCGAGGGCATTATACATACTCTGAAAAACTGAAGAACTATTTCAAGGCCTTCATATGGCATGGCCGCATGAGCATGTTGCTCAAAGGTGACCTGATAGAGTCTGCTGATCCAGAACAGGATGCCAGGATACAGACCATTGGAGCTTCTCTTATAGCCTCACACATGCAAGATGATGCTCAGCTTATGGAAAAATGGGAGAGGATTTACTCAGTTACTGCATTCTATGTTGGATTTTCAGATGATCTGGGACCCTACGAATACATAGAAGCCCTTAATTCTGTAATGGGAGGAAGCAAAACAATAGAAGGACTTGATATTGAAGCCTTGAAGGCAGAACTTGCAAAATACCGAAGCCCTGAAATATATGGGGGCACCGGAAATATAGAAGCAGGACCCGGTCCGGAAGAACCTGGCATGACACTTGACAGAACAAAAGGCTTCAGGTTCATGGGCCAGCGGTTCATACCGGACTCCTACATGTTCCAGAACCTTGTATATCCTGCAGTAGATGGAAGGTTCATGCCTAAAAGCCTTGATGTGATGGCACTTCTGGGTTCAGAGAGGGCTTACGAACATCTGGAAGACCAGGGCGATGTTACAATTCCCGGCTACACGGAACAGTTTAATGGACTCCTGGATGAATTCAATGCCTTCAATAACTCTGACTGGACAAAGAACCTCTACTGGTCATGGCTCTATGCACTGCAACCCCTGATGAAGGATTACGGAAGCGGATATCCCACATTCATGCAGACCGAAGCGTGGCAGGACAAGCAGCTTACAACAAGCATGGCATCCTGGACAGAACTAAGGCATGATACGATCCTCTATGCCAAACAGAGCTATACTGTACTTACAAGCATGCCCATCGAGCCTGAAAAAAAAGAGGTCAGGGGTTATGTAGAACCTGTACCGGAATTCTACAACAGGTTACTCGCCCTTACACGCATGACAAACAGCGGCCTGGGAGAGATGGATGTTCTTGATACCTATTCCACCAGTCGCCTGGAAAACCTGGAACTGGTACTTGAAAGACTGGTTGAGATATCCGGGAAGGAACTCCAAAACGAAGAACTCTCAGAGGATGACTATGATTTCATTGAATCGTTTGGGGAAGAGCTTGAAGATGTTACAGGCAATGTCGAGAAGGACGCCCAGAAAACCACAATAGTGGCAGACGTGCATACTGACCCCAATTCCGGCAATGTTCTGGAAGAAGGTGTTGGGTATGTGGATATGATAGTAGTGGCCTATGAGTTACCCGACGGCAGGATACTTATTGGTGCTGGACCCGTTATGACACATTACGAGTTCGAGCAGCCCATGTCAGACAGGCTTACAGACGAGGCGTGGAGAGAGATGCTTGAAACCTCACCACCTTCTAAAACAAAGTGGGCTTCATCTTTTTCTGCATAATGGATACAAGAAGAAGAAGAAGAAGACAGGTTTCATAATCTGTGGATGCTGGATACTGGTACAGGATGATGAGGCAGGCTCACGATAATGGATGTCAGAACAAAGGAGTCCTGGCAGTCCCGGAAACAAGTGCCGGAATGAACGATTTTTACAATGTTGCGAGTACGCGTATTTGATCTTTACTAATCATTACGACCCTGATCATTTCATGTATAGTGCTCCCGGAAATTTTGTAAATATCAATTGCAGGTTGTAATATTTAAATAAGTACTTAATTAACAATTGTAATCGCTGAAAAATGCTCAAACTGCAGATTGTAATAGTCAAATTTAGATAAAATCGCAGGTTATAATCGTCAATTTTATCTGATTTAAGGAACAAGATAATTTATCATGAAGCAAATGATAGTAAATGTACTGGAAAAGCAGAATCCATGGTGGTTTGGAAAATGTTTCAGTACAGGCGTGCCTCGTCTTCAATATTATCCGCGTTTGTCTGTATATATGAGGACCGAAGAGATATTGTTGATACTTGGAGCAAGAAGAACTGGAAAGTCCACTCTTATATATCAGCTGATCAGCAGTCTTGAACTTCCCGAAGATGAATCGGAATCAGTGCTGTATATTAATCTTGATGAGCCTGTGTTTCAGAGCCAGGCAAAGAGTCCTGATCTTCTTTCCGGCATAATTGAAGAACATATAGCTGCAACGAAAAAAGAAAAGTATTACATTTTCCTTGATGAGATCCAGAACTTTAAGTACTGGACACAGACGCTGAAAACATTATATGATACCGATAAACGCCTGAAATTCGTGCTGACAGGTTCCACGTCCTCCCTGCTCAGGAAAAATACGATCACACGCCTCTCCGGAAGATATCTGGCCCTGACGGTCTTCCCATTGACTTTCCGCGAGTATCTGGATTTCAGGGGCATCAAAAAGCTGACATCAGCTGAAAAAAGACTTGAGTTCGAAGAATATCTAAGGCACGGGTCTTTCCCCAGGATCTCCCTGGAAGAAGATACCGTAATCAAAGAAGAGCTTCTGAAGAATTATTATGAAACCATATACCTGAAGGATATAATCTTCCCTCATAAGCTGAGAAACAACAGGGATGTAATAAACCTGCTGTATTTCATCATCTCAAATGTCGGCAAACCCTTTTCCTATAAGGGCATAGCAAGTGTCCTGGAAATATCGGCAGATACGGTAAAGGAGTATCTGGGCTATGCAGAGGACTCATACCTGCTATATTCCATCAGCAAGTTCGATTATTCTCTCAGAAAACAGCTTGTAAACCCAAAGAAGCTCTATTGCCTTGACACAGGCCTTATAAACGCGGTATCTTTCAGTTTCTCGGAGAACTATGGCAGGCTGCTCGATAACCTTGTATTGATCGAACTCATCAGAAGACAAAGTGATGTCTACTACCACAAAGGGACATATGAATGTGATTTTCTTATAAAGGAGGATAACAGAATAACCTGTGCCATCCAGGTAACAAAGGAGCTTAATCTCGATAACAGAAAACGTGAGATTGAAGGTTTACTCGAAGCCATGAGAACATACGATCTGCCTCAGGGCCTCATCCTCAACAGGGATACCGATGATCACATCGCGATCGACGGAAAGAAGATTATTGTGAAACCTGTATGGAAGTGGCTGCTTGAGTTGGAGACTGTTGCGGTGCAGGGTCAGGAGTTCACCGTTTGACTGGCTGAGTTTGTCGATGAGGTCGAGGTGATTAGAGTAGGGACTGGGTCTGGGGTTGGAGTAGGGGTGGATTCGTATTCGGAGAGGGTGATTGGGGAGTTGGGAGGGATTTTCTTTTTGATAAAGAGCCCATTTCAAAACCTCACTCATACCTTTTTCCAGCATAAGATAAAACATGCAATACTCCTAATGTTCTGCATAGGTTTGATAAGTTGAATGAAGGGAAGGACTGGAAAGAGATGATAAAGCCTTTTAATTTCTTCCTCGTTGGCTTCCAGACAATTGAAGAGAATAATAAGACTGTCAAGCCTTTAGCACCCTTCACAAAGGACTATCAGAGGATAGTATATGAGGCATTTTTGGACTATGAAACAGGAGAAACTAAGAAAGGATTACACTATTTCAAGTCTTTGAGTAGAACGATAATGCAATATGCCAATCATCCAGAATCCAAATTTGATGGAAATGTTGGAATACTTGAAAGAAGGCATGTTCATTCGGATTCTGTTATCTATATTGGCAAAGAAGCCAATAACATTGATGAACAGGAATTAGATGTTGAAAAGCCTCAAGTATTTATTAATGAAAAATGGGTTGCAAAAGAAGTAGTTAATTTATCTCAAAAGGTAGCTGAGGAATGGGGAATTGATAGAAAAACATTCCAGAAAACAAAGAAAGCCATTAGAGAGGCTTTGGAGAAGGGAGAAAAGATTAATTTGTTTACTCCGACAAGAAAGAGATTGCTTGAACATTTATACCTGTAACAAGCAGTCCACTTTTATTTTTTAAGTGAGCATATATCCTTTAATGCCATCTCAAGAGTTTGAGATTTTATGGGTTCTATTTTTTTGTTGGTTTCTTGCTTAAAGAAATCACCCAATAAAATAGCGATTTGCTTAAATTGTTCTGGAGGAATGTCACCTTTCATTTTATTGATAATGTTTAAGCAGACAACAAGTTCTTTTTGATTGGGATATTTATGATCTAATGTTAAAACAAAAGGCTCTTCAAAATGTCCTAATGTTTTGGAGTTGTCATTAAATTTACTAATGATTCCCGTATATTCACATTTAAAATAGACATTATCATTTTCTTTATGAGAGTAAGCATTTCTTAATGCCCATTTTACTTCAGAAGGAGGATATGTTTTTCTTTTTTTACTCCCATTATTATATTTGTTAATAATACGTTGACATTGTCGGCATGTTTGCAAATTAGGATCAATGTCTTCAAAATCTTCCTCACATACATCACATTTATGTTTCATAATTAAAATAAAATACTTAACATAAATAAAACTTATATCATATTTTCAAAGGGTGGTGTTTATCACGGTTACCTATATCCCAGAGTAATAGTGCGGGAGGTGCGATTCGAACGCACGAACTCCTACGAGACAGGGTCCTAAGCCCTGCGCCTTTGGCCTGGCTGGGCAACCCCCGCATTTTAGAACAGCATTGTAAACGGATTTGTTGTTTATTAATATTGCGCGTTTTACGGGATACTTCAATGTATGTACTGGCATTCATAATGATATTAACACAGGTAACCGGGGATCATACATGACAGGCAACGTTGCAAGGACCTGCTGGAAAAATGAATGGTCCTGCACGGTATTTACGGAACGTCACAACGACCTGAATATCGCCAGGGACCTGGCCCTTTCCTGGGCGTGGTCCACCATGGGCTCACGATAACTGACTTTATCCGGCAGTTTTGTCTTTTCAAGGGTATGGATCGTCCCGGGCTTAACACCTGCAAGCTCAGGCACCCATTTCCTGATGTACTCACAGTCCGGGTCGTACTTCTTTTGCTGAAGCCAGGGATTGAATATGCGGAAAAAAGGCTGTGAATCCGCACCTGTTGAGGCTGCCCACTGCCAGTTGCCGTTGTTCACACATGGGTCATAATCCACCAGCCTGCCTGCAAAGTACCTTTCCCCCCAGTGCCAGTCAATGTGCAGGTCCTTTACAAGGAAGGATGCGACTATCATCCTCACACGGTTATGCATGTAACCGGTGGCATTGAGCTGCCTCATGCCGGCATCAACTATCGGAAAGCCGGTGTTGCCTGAACACCATGCTCCAAAACCCGGCCTGTCATAATCCCAGGATATCCTGTCGAACTTTTCCCTGAAAGCATGGCCGAACACACGAGGATAATGGTACGCTATAAAGGTGAAGAAATCACGCCAGTAAAGTTCCCTTATCAGGGTATGTCCTGCGCCCAGCTCATCTTTCACGAAGTGGTAGAACTCTCTTATGGAGATGGTCCCCAGTTTATTGTGAGCCGAAAGTCCCGTAGTCCCGTTAACGTAAGGGTAGTCCCTCTCTGTGTCATAATCCTTAAACTGCGATATGTTTTCCAGCACCTTCAGGGCGCTGGACCTTCCTCCATGAACGAATATGTGAGCATTGCGCACCGGCAGCAATCGTTTAAGATCGGTGATCTCTTCCAGAGCTGTATCCCCTGTATAGAAATTTCTTTCTAGTGTTGTAGAGGGAACAGGAACGACCTTTTCAGAGGCTGCACGATAGAACTGGGAGTAGACAGAATAAGGCATCCCCTTCTGCGTGAGAACAGTGCCCGGTTCATTCAGCAGGCAGTCATGGAACTGCAGCAGTCTTATGTCCAGATCATCACAGGTATTATTTATGGACTCATCCCTTCGCCTGCTGAAAGGGGTATAATCCCTGTTCAGAAAAACAGCATCTATGCCCATATCAGGTACAAGCTTTCTGATGATGTCCTCAGGAAGACCTGAGAAAAGATACAATCTTCCGCCCTTTTCCTCCAGCTGGCTTCTGAGATCCTCAAGGGATTCCAGCAGGAACTGGAAAGCATTAGCATTGAAGTCCTGCCCTTCAGGATCTGCAAGCCTGGGGTCGAATATGAAGCAAGTGATAACCTCATCAGATGAAACAAGGGCTTCCCTAAGACCTGTATTATCTTCAATGCGCAGGTCCCTCCTGAAAATAAAAAGCGAGCGTATGAATTCCGGCATCAATCCACCTTTATTGTTTTATCACAGCATAACATTTCCTCAACAGGACACGGTTCACCTTTTTCACAACCATGAGACATAACCCCACAAAGAAATATAGAATATTATTACTATAATCGATATGATATCCACTGCAGATGCACAGAATAACTTACCTACCATGAGAAAGGGTGCATATGTAACTTAAAGGTTTTCAGATCATTCTTAGCTAATGCATATAATCCGAGCCATAATACGCCCTTATCTATATAGTATAGTGAAAATATTCGTTTTTAGTAAAGTTTATATATATTATACCCTTTTCCATAGCCATGATCGAAGCTCTGATCTTTGACTTTGACGGTGTGCTTGTAGACTCCATGCACCTGCATGCAAGAGCATGGAAAATGGCCTTTGCAGAAGCAGGAATGGAATTTGACGAGAGAAAGATATACGGGATGGAAGGCGCCAATGATAATGGTATCATCGAGATGGTGACAAAAGATGCTGACACAGAGATGTACAGCGACATCTTTGCATCTGTTCCCGCCAGAAAACACGAACTCTTCAACGTTGATGATGTCAGGATATTCGATGGCATGGACATTTTCCTGCGGGACCACAGAGATGATGTACTCCTTGCCGTTGTTTCAGGTTCGGACAGAACTGCCGTTGAGAAGATGATGCAGAGGTTCTTTCCGGATACCTTCAATGTGATTGTCAGTGGCTGTGATGTAATACGGGGGAAGCCCCATCCTGATCCCTACAATAGAGCCATTGAAGAACTTGGCGTGTGCAAAGAGAACTGTGTCGTTGTGGAAAATGCGTCGCTTGGAGTTGAAGCTGCAAAGAAGGCAGGGCTTTTCTGTATAGGCCTGCCGACCTATGTGGATAGTGCACAGCTGGACCATGCCGACCTGGTACTTAAAGATCATTCAGAACTTGTAACCTATCTTAAGGAAGTGCTGGAATAGCATGCCCCGGAATTGCATTTTTTGTGAGGGCTGGCACAAATACCCTCCAGCATTTCCCTGACCGAAGCCGGACCGTGGAGAGATTCAGCCAGATCCCTCAGCTCTGCAGTATGCTTGCTGAACCTTCCTTCAAAGACTGCCTCGCATATCATTGACAGCAGCTCTTCGGCGGAGACCGAATAGTCAAGTCTTCTGCCATAACCACGGTCTTCAACAACCTGGGCATTGTTCTCCTGCTCATTATGGCCCTTGTCCGGGAATGAAAAAAGCGGCAGTCCGAAACTCAGTGTTTCCATAAGGGTTCCATGACCCCCGGCTGAGATCACAAGATCACTTGCTTTATAGTACGGGAAAGGATCGGCTATAAAGCTGCAGACGTTGACATTTTCCGGCACATCGCCCAGTTCATCGATGTCCAGGCCCGGACCTGCTATAAGCGTATAATGTATGCTGGAATCCATCTTTGCAGCAACCAGGATCCTGTCAAATATCAGTCTCCTGTAGCCAAAACCACCGATTGTGCACAACACATGGGGTTTACCCAGGTCGGACGCTTCCACCTCACTGAACCTCTTTCTAACAAGAGGGCCGCTAAAGGACAGCTTGTTCCGGACATCTCTGGGAAAGGCAAGGTTGCGGGCACATACAGTATATGGTTCAGGATAATCGGGAACCACTATAATGTCTACCGTATGATAGATGAAATGGTAGAAGCTCCTGACAAGCCTGCCGAGATACAGGACCACTGAACCCTTGCCCTGAAAGAACTCCTCCATATTGGACTGATTAACGATCATGCAGGTATCTATCTTCTTTAACCTGGCAGCCAGTATGCCAAGATAATAACCATCCGATATCACAACATCCGGATCCTTCTCTCCAACCAGCCTGAGGACCGAGAGAATATTGCCAGGGGACATGCTTGCAATAGTATGTATGATGGATGCCTTGAGGTTAAAAGACCCCTTCCTGCCCACAAGTTTTAACTCCCGGGGAATCTCACATACACTAAACCCCGATCTTTCCATAAGGTCCTTTGAATAACCATAGGCTCCAAAATGGACAGTATGACCTGCAGATATCAGTTCCCTGCCAAGTGCAATACTTCTGCCGGTGTGGCCAAGACCTTCACCACATGTGAAAATGAGAACATTCATAGAATTGCCGCCATTTATTCAGAATATTTGCATAACTTTGGTCTGTGTTATAACTAAAATGAAGGCAGGGCTAAATAATATATTTCTCTTTAGAATGTATATAAATTGTAGATAACTATATTTTATGTAGATTAACTATTTATTAAATCTTTTTTTATAGATAATTATACACTCAAAATGTCATAAAGAATTAAAAAGATGTGAGAACCTTGTTCCGGGGATCAGATATCAGTAAACAGAAGATAATCTCTTCTGACAGGGCGGTCGAACTTCTAGAGAATGGATGGCACAGGGCAGACCTGCATGTGCACACCAGCTGTTCATACGATGTTCCTCCTGCAAGGTGCATGCACCCTGAGAACCTGTTAGCCAAAGGTAAGTCAAAGGGCCTTGACTACATAACCTTTACAGACCACGATACTGTGAAAGCATATGATTTTCTGGGCTGGAAGCGGAACGACCTCACGTCAGGGATTGAGCTGTCCATCACAGACCCTGAAAATGTGGGCCACACAGTCCACATCAATGTTTTTGAATTCGATAGACAGCAATACATGGAATTCGATCGTCTGGCAAGAGAAGAGCGTAACATATACAGCCTCATAGACTACTTCAAGAGCAATGGCCTTCCTTACATGTATAATCACCCGTTCTGGTTCCAGATTGGTGACAAACCTAACCTCTTTGCAGTACCAGAACTTGCCAGACACTTCCCGGTGATAGAGTACAATATGCAGGACCTGAAGCAGAAAAATCTCTTTTCAATGGTCCTTGCTGAGCGTTATGGAAAAGGGATGGCAGTCACAACGGACAGCCATACAGGAAGCATCGGGAAAGTCTACACCATTGCAGAGGGAGATGATTTCCATGAGTATTTCAGCAATATCAAGAAAGGACACTCCTATATGGTAATAGATGAGCCTATATGGAAGCACCTGAGCCGGGAAGCAAGTGCCTGGATAGAACTGGTATTCAGCATGGAAAAAGAAATGCGTGAGGAAATGGGCTTCACCACCGGAGTGGGAAAGGTAGACAGACTTGTAAACCTTTTTGACAAATACGGACTTAGCAATCATCACAGGCTCAACGGTGCAGCAATGGGTATAATGCAGCTTGTATCCAGGTCCGGATTGCCGGTATTCCTGTATATGCTCTCGAAACAGCCCCAGGTATCCAGGATTGAAAAAATGGTCAATGTGGGGTACTTTGAGAAAGCACCTCAGCTTTAAATTATTTTAAATGATAATACAAACATCACTGCCTGTTCAGTATCTCACCCATGAGATCACTGTCATGCAGTATCTTGAAACTTAACAGACCACCCAGAAGTAGATTTATGTAGAAGGTGAAAGCCCTCCAGATGATAATAAGCACTCCAAGCATATAGGCAGGCACAAAGGCAGAGAACAGGGTTGTTGCACCAAACTCCGCGATCCCGCTTGAGCCGGGAGTTGCAGGCACTATCAGGAGAATGAACAGGAGTACCTGTGTTGCAAAAGCATACAGGAAAAAGGGTTCTGAACCCAGGCCGAGCAGCAGGACAGGTATCAGTGAGAATTCCAGTATCCAGAATATGATCGTGAACACCATACTCCAGAACAGACCCCTGCGCCCCTCTTGAATGAAAGTATGACTGCATTCGCTGAAGTGTCCGATCTCTTCCTCTATCCTGTGCGGCAGGCTCTTTAGAAAACGGGTTTTACCGGTGAGTCTGGAAAAAGTGCATGATGAAAGATGAATCACATTCACAACGTTCCCCGGTCTTTTAATAGAGTAGATCATCAAGAAGATCGCAGCCAGCATGGTCACTACCCCCGCCATGAGAAGGATATCGAGTCCGGTATCGTTCATGCTGCTGCGCAGGAAATAGACTGCAGCCGGTGATGCTGCCAGTATAAATACAGCATCAAGCAATCGCTCGGTGAACACCACAGCAGTTGCTTTTCCGGGGGGCATATCCTTTCTGCAGAGCAGATGTATTCTCAGAGGTTCACCACCTGCTGAGGAAGGAGTGATGGAGGCCAGGAAAACACTTGATGAGACGATCTCCAGTGCCTCGATGAACCCCAGCTCATACCCAATGGCCTTTGACATCGAAACGGTACGCAGACCCCATATGACAAAAGAAAGCAGATGCAGCAAAAGGGCACCAATTATATATTCCACTCTCATGCCAAGGATAAGGCCCAGCGTCTGTCTGTCCCAGACAAATACAAAGATAAGAAGAACTGAAACAAAACTTATCCCAAGGGCAATTGTCAACAATTTGGCGAACTGGTTCATCTGTAGCCTTCACACCAGGATCTGTCAGATAGGTTTAAGCGAATAATAGACTACCGATTTTTATAATAAACTAATGGTATTGAGGATCTATGGAAACCACACAAAATTGAATGACACATCCATCGATCAAATTTTTAAAAAATGAATCCTATTATCATCTTCACTAAATTTTCCGCCATGCAGGTTAAAAAGGTGCTACAGATGAAAATAATGATATTTGTCTGCGGAGAAGGGCTGGGACACACAAGCCGATGCATTTCACTTGGCAAAGAACTTACATCCGCGGGGCACGAAGTCCATTTTGGAGCCTATGGGTACTCGGGGGATCTTATCGAACGTAAAGGTTATACTGTCCACAGGATACCCTCAGAGGTCACACTGGTAGGCAAGGCGGGCACCCTGAACCTCAGAAGATCGATACTTGCAACCTTTAAAAGAGGACAGTTCCTGAGTGTAATCAGGATCACACGCCTCCTGAAAAGAATAAGGCCTGATGTTGTGATCTCAGACAGCTATTATATAGGCATCCTGAGCTCAAAGGCCAGAAGCATACCCAGCTACCTGATCATCAACCAGTCAAGCATGGAGCAGTTCTTCATGCAAGAAGGGATATCAAGCAGGATAGTCGGCGAATTCGTCAGGAAATTCTACAGCGGAGTGTTCAAGAGGATCGACGGTATCATCATACCCGATTTCCCCATGCCGCACACCATATGCCGCAAAAACCTTGATTTTAAGGAGGATATCCTGAAAAAAGTATTTTACAGCGGCCCCCTCGTCGGGAAGAAATATGAAGATGTTGAGGAGCTGGACATTAAAAGACCACACGTCCTTTCCGCACTTGGAGGCTTCGGTTACAGGGAACCGATATTCAGGAAAGTGATACAGGCAGCAGAAATGGATATGAGTATCAACTATACCCTGCTTTCGGGACCAAATGTGGATCCGAATATCTTTAAAAATCTGCCTGCGAATGTAAAGATGCTGGAATTCATCGACGACCAGTTCCCATACCTCCGGACATCAGATCTCGTTATCGCCCCCGGTGGGCACAGCACCATGATGGAAGCCTTCAGTTTCGGCGTACCCATGATAACCTTTCCTGACATGAACCACACCGAGCAGCAGAACAATTCGTGGACTGTGGATGAGGACGGCCTGGGGAAGAAACTGAATTATTCAAGTTCCCCGGAGGAGATCCTTACAGGCATAAAGGAGATCCTTGAGAACAGCAGATACAGGGACAATACACTCAGGCTCAGAAAAATTGCAAAGGAACTCGACGGACCTGCAGCTATTTGTAGGATGCTCGGATTGGAATTGCAGAATAATGTCAGCACTGAGAAAAAGAGAAGAAAAATTGCTGCAATTGTCAGCTTGCGGAAGAAGGTCTCGGTGAAGAAGGATTATTGACCGCGCTGGCTTAAAATTGATAAGATGGGATGACCCCGGCAGGCAGATCCGATCCATAAGGCCAGCTGGGCACCCCATATAAAAAGAACTTCCAGTTGCTCATTTCGGCCAATAGATAACCGGATATGTTCAAAACTCTTACATGCAGGAAACGTTAAAAAACCATCAGAAATTGCAGGAAACATTCCGGTCATCCTGCAACTCCTGATTTTTTTGTGTCAGAACGTCCTGAGCCAGAATCTCTTATCCAATGTAGTATGTTACCTGCACTGACATTGAAACTGTGGACTCCCCTGGCTCGATAGGAGTGGGAACTGCTCCTGAGTCAATTGCCGCTTCTTCCTCCATCACATCGTAGTATACCCTGAAGTTATTGCCCTCATTTATGGATGCTGTCTGCACGCCTGTGATCTTTACACCCAGGCTGCTGGCAAGTTCATTGGCCTTTGATGATGCATCGGCTATGGCTTCGGCCATGAGGTCTTCGCGGAGCTGCTCCTGCATGTCATTAGATACTGAAAAGGATATGCCTCCTATCTGATTGGCCCCTGCGGCCGTAGACCTGTCGATGATCTCGCTCAGGTCGTCGAGCTTTGTGGTTGTGACCTGCACGCTGTTGGATGCAGAGTAGCCCGTGATGCTTCTTTTCTCATCATAGTTGTACATAGGATACACGGAAACATAGGATGTCTGTATTTCCCTGTCCTCCAGACCTATGGCCTTGAGCTCTTCCATGACGGCACTCATGATGACTGCATTCTCATCGGCTGCTTCCTCTGCTGTTTCGGATTCGATCACGGCACCAATACTTAAGGTGGCCGTATCCGGGACAACCTTCTGTTCGGCGTACCCGCTCATTATAATTGTATCTTCTGTATTCTTTTCTGACCCGGTCTGCGAGATGGCGTATATCGTCAGCGACATCACCACCAAGACAACTGATAATGCAATTATGGCTAAATAGGATCTATCGTTTTTATTTTCAAGTGACATTTTCACATTCTCCCTTTTAGTTCTCTGTTAACCGGCAATTATGGCAGGTTATTGCAATTAATTATTGCAATTAATAGTAGTACCTGCACATATTAAATAATTGTTTAAGCTTCAAGTTGGTTTGTAGTTATGTGTGGCAGAAGACAGTAATGGAAAATAATATATGAATAGTGGGGATTTATGAAAACAGAGTGGTAGTGCTAAGCAGGCCACTGCGCATCCCCTGAAAGAACATTCACAAACATAAGGGAAATCCTGCAGAACATCAAATGCATCAAGATTGGCGGATGGCAAAAGAAGACTTCGGTGAAAAAAGGACCTGAGTGCGCCAACCGGGATTCGAACCCGGGTTTAGGGCTTGGAAGGCCCCAGTCATAGCCACTAGACCATCGGCGCAAATTGCAACCCATACAAGTGTTTTTTAGATATAACATTTTCGCATGGTGCTGAATAAGAGTAAATAAGTATATTTTGGATTAGGAATATTGAACCTTATAATCAAATTCAGAGGGCAAAATTGAACGATGCTGCGATACACACGGAGAAGATAACAAAAAGATATGGCAGAGTGACAGCTGTCGATGGTGTTGATATCACTGTGGAAAAGAAAGAACTGTTCGGACTCCTGGGCCCTAACGGAGCTGGTAAATCGACGCTCATTGGCCTGCTTTCCACCATGCTCAGACCCACATCAGGCAACGCGCAGGTCTGGGGTCACGACATAAGGACTGATTCCACAAAGGTACGCAAGTCTATAGGCGTTGTGTTCCAGGACACCACCCTTGACCAGAAACTCACCGGAAGGGAGAACCTGGACCTTCATGGAAGGCTCTACGGCCTGCCAAAGAAACTGCGCCACCGGCGGATCGACGAAGTGCTGGAGCTGGTAGAGCTGTCCGGAAGGGCTGACGAGATCGTGCAGAAGTACTCCGGCGGGATGATGCGCCGTCTTGAGATCGCAAGGGGACTGATGCACTATCCCAATGTGTTGTTCATGGACGAGCCTACACTCGGTCTCGACCCCCAGACAAGGAACCACATATGGGACTACATAAAGGAGCTCAACCGGGAAAAGAACATCACCATAATACTCACGACCCACTACATGGAGGAAGCGGACAGGCTCTGCAACCGCCTGGCCATCGTCGACCATGGAAAGATAATCACAACCGGGACACCCTCGGAATTGAAGTCATCGCTTGGAGGCGATATTCTTACCCTTGAACTCGCAACAGGAAAAGATGCCACAAAGCTTATGGAACACTACACAGCAAAATCATCCACTGACAGGATTTCCGCATCAGAGAACACAGTACAGATAACAACAGCCGATGGCGAACGCGCAATACCTGATGTGCTGAAGGCCACATCCCGGCTTGGCCTTGAGATCCGGTCTGTGAGCCTGCACAAGCCGACCCTTGACGATGTATTCCTGCACTATACAGGAAAAGGCATCCGGGACTCTGATGCCGATACGGGGAAACTAAAGACCCTGAGATGGAGGATCCGGGCAGGAAAATGAGAACTGGCTACAGTGTGTAGTTCTCCCGCAACTCCCTGATCCTGTCCCGAAGCTCAGCAGCCCTTTCAAATTCCAGGTTCCTGGCAGCAAGATGCATTTCAGCTTCAAGGTCAATGACCATATCCGAAAGTTCCGTGGAGGACAGATCCTCTGCTATTGACATGGTCCCGGAAACCTCCTCGTACTCTTTGGATTGCACCAGCTCTTTCTGCAATGCCTTCCGGATGGTCTGCGGAGTGATACCATGTTCACGGTTGAAATCCATCTGAAGCTCACGGCGTCTGTTGGTCTCCTTTATGGCACGCTCCATTGAACCTGTGATATTGTCAGCATAGAGTATTACACGACCTTTTGAATTTCTGGAGGCGCGGCCTATTGTCTGGATAAGGGATCGCTCAGAGCGCAGGAAGCCTTCCTTATCTGCATCCAGTATGGCGACAAATGCAACTTCCGGTATATCCAGCCCTTCCCTCAAAAGGTTGATACCCACCAGCACATCGAATTCACCCTTTCGCAGATCCCTTACTATCTCCGCACGTTCGAGAGTATCGATATCAGAGTGCATATACCGCACCCTGATACCTGATTCCAGAAGATAGTCGGTCAGGTCCTCGGCCATTCTCTTTGTGAGGGTGGTCACAAGGGTGCGGAAGCCTTCAGCGGTCACCTTCCTGATCTCGCCGATCAGGTCGTCTACCTGATTTCCGATCGGCCTTACAGTGACCTCCGGGTCCACAAGACCGGTGGGGCGGATGATCTGCTCCACCACAGCACGGCTTTTCTTCAGCTCATATTCCGCCGGTGTGGCAGACACGTAGAGAACGTGGTTCAACCGCCTCTCGAACTCATCATATCGCAGGGGACGGTTGTCATATGCGGATGGAAGACGGAAACCATAGGATACCAGTGAATCCTTCCTCGCATGGTCACCGTTGTGCATGCCTCTTATCTGAGGAATGGTTACATGTGATTCGTCTATAACGACAAGATAGTCCCCGGGGAAGAAATTGAGCAATGAAGAGGGAGGTTCACCGGGCTTGCGGCCATCAAAGTGCCGGGAATAGTTTTCTATACCGCTGCAATAGCCAAGCTCCCGTATCATCTCCATGTCGAACCTTGTGCGCTGTTCGAGCCTCTGGGCCTCAAGGAGCTTGTTCTCATATTTCAGTATGGACAGCTGTTCCTCAAGTTCCGCCTCGATCGACCTTAGAGCCTTTTCTATATACTCCTCCGGCATGACAAAGTGTTTTGCAGGATAGATCATGGTGCTCTCACCCGGAGCCAGCTCGTGGGTCACCTTCCCGGAAACCGGCTCAAAGTATGCTATCCTGTCGATCTCGTCACCGAACAACTCTATCCTTATGCCCTGTAGCTCCTGGGCAGGATAGATTTCAATAGTGTCTCCCCTTGAACGGAATTTCCCCTGGCTGAACTCCACATCATTGCGTTCATACTGTATATTGATCAGATCCTCAAAGAGTGACCTCTTGTCTACCGTTTCACCAACTGCCAGGATAACTGACATCTTGCGCCATTCCTCCGGAGAACCCAGATTATATATGCAGGACACGCTGGCAACGACTATGACATCCCTGCGCTCGAGCAGTGACCTTGTGGCAGACAGGCGTAACCTGTCGATCTCCTCATTTACCGAAGAGTCCTTTTCTATATAGGTGTCAGTTGTTGGAAGATAGGCCTCTGGCTGATAGTAATCATAGTAACTCACAAAATACTCCACCGCATTGTCCGGGAAGAACTCGCGGAACTCGGAGAAGAGTTGTGCAGCAAGTGTCTTGTTATGTGCGATCACAAGAGTGGGCTTCTGTATGTTCTGGATCACGTTCGCAACCGTGAACGTCTTGCCTGAACCGGTCACACCCAGCAGCGTCTGATGTTTCTTATTCCTCTGGAATCCTTCCGTTAGCTGCGCTATGGCCTTTGGCTGGTCACCCGCTGGCCCATAATCAGATACAAGTTTGAAAGGACGCATTGGTTGTAGTATTGGGCCAAACCTGTATAAACATATTCACAACGGCTGCTCATAATCATTACACATTTGTGAACGACTGAAAACAGCTTAACAGGATCACAGCCTGACAACAGGAATACTCATCTGAAAACAACAAAGTACAGGACCATAAGAACTATTGCCAGGATCAGCAGGGTCTGTACGCTCTTATTGTCAGAACCAAAAACTATCGGGATCGGACCTACCATTATGATACCCCCGCCCTTTACCGGCGTATCCGGGACATCCCTGTCAGCCCTGTTCCTGAAGATCGAAGCGATGCTACCGGATATCACCAGAAGGGAACCCAGAATTAACAGGAGCAAACCCACTGAAATGAGCAATGTTGACATCATAGCACCCTCCTTGTGAACAGAAGATAAGCAATTGCTATGATGACACCGGCCCACAGCATTGAAGTAGTGATCTCAGGTGAAGAACCAAACGCTATTGGTATCGGACCTATGAGCAGAACGCCTCCTAACTCCCCGTCAGGATCAGCTGCTGAAGAAAGCATACCCAGGAATAGCAGTACAGAACCAAGAACAATGAATAGAATGCCGATCCGGATTGTGTTCAGTGAAGAACTCATGGTAAACAGAAGGATCCGTGGGATTTATACCCTGTGATGGAACTGATGCTGAACACTTACCCTGCTGTCCGGATATGTTTGTTCCAGCTCATCAGCAATATACCTGTATTCACGCTGGGTCCTGTTACCACGGCGATCGAGCAGTTGCTTCCGGAACATCCTTGAGAGATATGTGGATACTGTGCTTTGTTTTATCGGGCCGTATATCCGCTCGTATTGCTGCTGGATGTCCTGTGAAGAGAACCAGATCCTGGGGTACTCATACTTTAAAAAGAGCTCAAGCCTCTCATTTATGGTAAGTGAGGAGTCGTTGATCCTTTCGCGCAGGGACCTGGTGCGCTCACGGGGTGCAGTCATGCCCAGATTCTGCCGGGGATCAATTACTTCGGGCACAGCCGGTAAAGCCTGTTGGTTGTGGAGTGGTGGTGGTTGGGCAGTAGAGGAGTTTTTCTGAACCGGCTGTCCGTAGAAGTAATAAGGTGCCCCCGCAGGATGCAGGTAATAGTTAGTAGGCTGTATAACTGGTTGTGCCTGCAACTGCGGTGTAAAAGGGTGTTGGAAAGATACCTGCGGTTCCTGTGGCCAGGCAGCGGCCTGTGGATGTGGCATCCCTGGTTGCTGCACATTGCTGGAAACAGAACCTGAAGAAGGATTAGATGAATAAACAGATGAAGGTCCGGTATATCCCTGGTTCTCGTCTTCCAGAGAGTCTATGAATGCAAGGATACACCGTTTCCAGTGCTTCCCGCCGAACTCGACACTCGTGCTTTCAGCGCCATCTTCACCGATGATCTCAAGCCGAACCTTCATCTCTTTGCCTCTTTTGCGGATCCATTCATCCCCTCAGATTTGTGGATTCGCATACCATTTATCCCCTCAGATAATGGCTGCTCTTTTAATCTTGATCCGTTGATATGTGATCACTTCCGGAACACAGTGTTTCCGTGTGACCTGCAATTACTTAAATGGAAGTAATAATATATAAATATACCGTTTGATATTAGTAGACATTTGTTTTTAGATGGAATAGAACTTTAATACCTCTTTAATTATAATTCCAAGAGATTAAGACAGCTATACTATCAATCCAATAGTCCATTCACTGCAATTAATAATAGATAAATTTTTCTTTTTTGTCCTGATAGAAACGTCTATTATTTAAGAAGAAGGTTGAATACAGCATTGAAAGCTGTAAAAAGCAAATAAAGTTCTAAAAATAGCCTTTTAAGCAAAAAAAGCATTGATAACATAAAAACAGCTGTTTTTTGTGAAATGAAGGAAGATGGCAGTCATAATTGAAAAGTGCGTACGGTCAGCCCTGGCGTATGAAAACCCTGCAGTTTGTTTTATATCAGATGATGCCTATAGTATGCCCCTATGTCAAACAGTAGTGCTGAGTCGCCGATTGGTACTGAAAACCCAAATATGGGAACTCATATCGAGTCTGATATAACTGAAAAGAAAGACGTCGATTCACTGCTCCGGGAGATCGAGATCCTGAAAGTGAACAATGAGAACATGCGCGCAAAGGTCCTTGAAGCAAGCATGTTAGCCAACAGTTACCTGGAAGAGGCAAACAAGCTCAAAAAACAAATAGAGCAGCTGACAAGGCCCCCTCTTTTCATTGCCAGTGTAATGGAAGTGGAAAATGACATGGCAGTTATAAGGCAACACGGAAACAACCAGGAACTTGTCACAAAGATCCCGCCTGGTTTCCACGGGGTGATACAGCCGGGAATGAGAGTCTGTGTGAATGCTGCATTCTCTATAATATCCATAATCAGCAGGGCAGCGGATGTGCGCGCGCAGGTCATGGAACTTATCAATTCACCGGGCGTGGACTATGATATGATAGGAGGGCTTGACGATGTCCTCAAGGAAGTGATCGAATCCGTTGAGTTGCCGCTTACCGAGCCCGAGCTCTTCGAGAAGATCGGTATCGAGCCGCCAACAGGTGTTCTGCTTTACGGTGCCCCCGGTACCGGGAAGACACTTATAGCAAAGGCGGTGGCATCCCGCGCGCAGGCAACTTTCATACGCATGTCAGGTTCAGACCTCATACAGAAGTTCGTGGGCGAGGGTGCGCGCCTTGTGAAGGATGTATTTCAGATGGCCAGGGACAAGGCGCCATCGATCCTGTTCATCGACGAGATCGACGCCGTGGGAGGCATGCGCACCCATGACGGCACTACAGGCTCTGCAGAAGTTAACAGGACAATGCTCCAGTTGCTTGCGGAGATGGACGGTTTTGACGCGACAAGGGATGTCAAGATCATTGCCGCGACCAACAGGATAGACCTGCTGGACCCCGCACTTCTGCGTCCGGGACGCTTCGACCGCGTGATCGAGGTACCAATACCCGATGAGAAGGGCCGCGCCGAGATACTGAGGATCCACACCCGTAAAATGAACCTTGATAAGGATGTGGACTTTGAGAAAATGGCCAGGATCACAGACGGCCTCAGCGGTGCGGATCTTAAGGTGATCACCAAGGAAGCAGGCATGTTCGTCCTGAGAAGGCGCGGCGAAAGGATAACAATGCAGGACTTCATGGAAGCCTATGAAAAGGTAGTCACCGAAGAAGAGAATAATATCCCGCAGGGTATGTTTGTGTAAGCAGATACGACCTGCCTTGTTACAACGAAAGTTTAATATGCCTTAAGTGACTTTCTGGATGCTGCTAAGCCAGATCAGATTGCTCCGATAGTGTAGCACGGCCAATCATGCAGGACTCTCACTCCTGCGACTGGGGTTCGAATCCCCATCGGAGCATCTAAAATATTTTTATGCTCCCATAAAAATGGGCGCATATTTCACCTCATATTCCTTTGAGAATTAATTTTTTGCATATGTGAATTGCGGCAACTCGTACACATGTGATTTGGACATCACTTACTTAGCAATACTAAGAGTTAAACACAGCTTATTCTTCAAACAATGCCCTTACAATATTTATTTTTCTTATAGGATAAAAAAAGGATTACAGCCATGAAGTATAAGATGTGATCAAAAATTCATGACATATCTACAAGGAGAGATGAAAGAATGTCTTTTACGTATGCAACTATCGCATCTCCACGTTTAAGTTATCCCCTTATGAAGATTCTAAGAGAATGAAAATCCAAGCTTCATAATTACACCAATTACTCAGTAAAATCCCTCCATCAGGCCCTCCATAAATCCTCAGGCATGATTTACCGAAGGCTATGCAATATTCAGGACGAGTTTATATCCATCCATAGCAACCAGCT
>JAFGCK010000113.1 GCA_016932675.1 Methanosarcinaceae archaeon
ATCCCAAGAGACCTGCGGGTCAGTTCGAACGCATTGCCGACATTGAAAAAACCTGTAATTGCGCACATTTTCCCGGTTTTGATTATAATTTCTATTGAGTTTGACCTGGAATATTAGAACGATACTGCCACATAAAAGTTTTGAACCGGATGCACAGGGCAAATAACATAAGTAAGATCAGAATTATCGGGAAGTACCCGGACCTAATTGATTACAGGTCAGTTTTGCGACATTTTTCAGGGCTTGCAGTTAAGGGCTATCCTTTCCTCGGGCGTGAGGGATATATAGAACCGCAGGATATCATCAGGGTCCATGTCAACTCCAAGATCGAAACCCCGCCTTTCTCCCGCTTTCAGGAACCTGTCTTCTTTTTCGTGTTTCCTGTACATCAGGCGGTTTACTTCATCCTCGCTCAGCCTGGACATGTCAATCCTTTTAAGAAGACCGATCAGCAGGAAATTTTTCTCAACCTTTTCATAATAGGTCTCTTTCCTTACCTTCCTTTTGTCCTGATCAAAGATGTAGAATTTCTTCCCGTCTCCATTCTTGCCTGAAAGTAATATCTTCTTCAGGACCAGTTTTCCGTTCTCTGATACTATGATCTTACGTTCGGTCTCCATTTTATTGCCTCATCTTAAGGTCTGATCCCGGGTGACGGTATTCGTGTAGATGATATGATCAGGTTTTTGATCTCTATCATACATTTTCTGCTTCATCAAACTTATATATAAGTTTGTCTACAGTTCATAATATAATCACTATGATGATGATGATATTAATTCAGGCATGGTATAATTCCAGCTTAAAGGATAACTAAAATATTAATAGGAACACTAATGAAATAAATAGAACCCTGAGTAGACAAGGACGATACCTATGTTCAGCGAAATAAAATCAAAGGTCAGAGTATCACTATTGCCATTGGCAAAAAGAATACCGCTTTCTCCCAATTCATTGACCCTTATCGGTTTGATCGTAAGTTTTTATGCTGCCGTCCAGTTTGCAAGGGGTTTTCTTATATCTGGTTCCCTGATGATACTGCTAAGCGGACTTTTTGATGCTCTGGATGGTGCTGTGGCAAGAGTCAATGGTTCCGCCACAGCTTTTGGTGCGGTCTTTGACTCCGTTTGTGACCGGTATGCCGATGCAGTGATATTTGCAGGTATCATCTATGGTCTTATAGGAGGCAGCATCACACAGATGTACATATTATCAATCCCCCTGTGGTTCTGGGCCATAATGGCCATCATAGGCTCATATCTCGTAAGCTATTCCCGTTCAAGGGCAGAGGCCATGGGCGCCCCGGGGATGGATATAGGGATCGCTGAAAGACCGGAAAGGATGCTCATACTGACAGCCGGGGCCATGACCGGGCTGCTCGGTGCATCGCTCTTCATTATAGTTGTGCTAACCCATGTTACTGTCTTACAGCGCCTTATCCATGCCAGAAGATTACTCGGGTAGGACGGACTCAGGCAAAGGTTATATTACAGAGTACGCAATTTAAGCCTATATCTATTTATTATTCAAAGCGAGATGAGGATGCGAAAATGCTATATCAAGCTGAAGTAACCATTGAACTTAAGGCAGGTATGCTTGACCCGGAGGGCACAACAATCAAAAGGGCACTTGAACATTTAGGCTATGAGACCGACAATGTCAGGACTGCAAAGAAATACACTATCAGCTTACAGGCAGGCAATATCCACGAGGCAAGGGAGAACGTGGAGGAGATGTGCCAGAAACTGATAGCAAATCCCATTATCCATAATTATGAGATCTCCCTGAGGGAAATGGAATGAGTATTGCCATTGTCCAGTTTGGCGGCAGCAACTGCGACCTTGATGTCCTTCACGTTCTCAGGGATGTTGTGGGTGTTGATGCCGAGCTTGTATGGTATAAGGAAGAGGACCTTGATCGCTTTGACGGAATAGTGATACCAGGTGGTTTCTCCTACGGGGACTATCTCAGGGCCGGCGCGATAGCCGCACGTACCCCTGTTATGAACTCTGTCAGGAAACAGGTGCAGGACGGCAAGCCTGTTATCGGCATATGCAATGGTTTCCAGGTACTCACAGAATCCGGACTCCTTGACGGTGCACTGACAACCAACAATTATCCAAAGTTCAGGTGCGAGCCCACATATCTCAGGGTCGAGACAACGGATACGCCTTTTACATCTGCTTTTAGAAGGGGTGATGTCCTGCGCATCCCTATAGCGCACATGGAAGGCAACTTCTATGCGGACGAGCCAACTCTTGCACGGGTGGAAGATAATGGCCAGGTAGCTTTCAGGTATGTGGATAAGAACGGCAGGGTCACTGACGAGGCAAACCCCAACGGCTCGCAGGAGAATATTGCCGGGATAGTGAATATGCAGAGGAATGTACTTGGCATGATGCCACATCCAGAGAGGGCATCCGAGGATGTGCTGGGCTCTGCTGACGGGCTGAAGGTATTCAGGTCAATGGTAGATTATATTTCAAGCCGTTGATCCATGTTCCTTTTATTTTTAGTTATCCTTGGGCAATTCCCTGTGTTATTTTTCCGCATGTATGTATCAAATAGCAGCGGCATTTGAACCCATCAAATAACCCCTATTGTTTTCAGGAATGGGCTTCCCCTGTCGCTGAACTTATTGATCCTGATGGTAACAGCCCTGGCTTTTTGTGGCTCTATTTAAAAGTTCAGGGATGCCTCTTAATGTCTGAATGCGGACATGTCCTCATCGAATGATATCTATTGCAATCCAATGATGCACAGGTTTTTGATTACGATCTGCTAACAATTATTAGTGATTTCCTTATTCAAAAACATATTTCGTACAGTAACGTAAAAAGATCATGATCAATATTGGATCCGCTAAAAAAGCCGCTATGTTAACCAATGTCCCGGCAATATCCTTTGGCGATCTCAGGATCTGGACCCATCTGAAGCATTTTCCAGCAGCTTCTTTGCCGTCTTCCAGGAATGCCTGACTATGTCCGGTAATTCCCCGTATTTTATCAGCCAGTCCTTCAGGAACTGCCTGGTTTTCGGGTCTGAAGGATACCCGCTGCCAAAATCGATCCCTACTTCCTTCCTGAGTTCTTTGATAAGTGCATCCCTGCGGACCTTTGCTACTATGGACGCAGCAGATACCACCGGATATATTGCATCTGCCTGGTGCCGGGACACAATTGAGACATCCCTTGCCTTTTCGGGATATTTCTTCGCGTATTCCTTCCTGAGCCTTTCCCCGAACCTTTCCTCATTTACGTCTGCAGCGTCAACATAAGCTGCATCCGGGTGCAACTCTTCCAGGACCCTTGAAAAAGCGATGACCATGATATCATTCATGCTCATAAGCTTGCGAAACTCGTCGATCTGTTGTGGTGCAACCTCAAGTACGAATACCTTTTCAGAGTATTTTTCTATCTGGATGGCCAGTTGTTCCCTTTTTTTAGGGGAGATCTTCTTTGAGTCCGCAACACCAAGGTTCTTCAGGGCATTTATCCCTGGTTCTTCAACAAGTACTCCTCCAATGCACATTGGGCCTATTACGGGTCCTTTCCCAGCTTCGTCTATCCCGGCTACTTTCATTATATCCTATCCGTTCACCAGCCTACTTTAAGCTGACCATCAGATGAACAGGGTGAATATTGTATATCCTATGATTATCATGACAGTGGAGTGCTTGAGGCCTGCCATGACGCTTCCTTCACCCATTGCACCTGCCATCAGGCCTGAGCTCAGTCCCTGGATTATGGCTGCATGCTTGAAGAGCTGTGTATAGGCTTCCAGATCGAAACTACCAAGAAAACCTCCGGCACCGGATCCGGATTCTGCCATCTGCCTGCCTGCCTCGGCCATCTCGGAAAGGAATGTCGTTGAAATAACGTAGATAACACCTACAAAGACAAGGAATGATATGTAGATGATGACTATGTAGATCATCATGCTCATGCTACGTTCTCTCTTCATCCCCTGCTCTGATGCCGCATCCCTTGCAGCAACCATGAGCACTTCGCCGATATCACCGCTGGATTCATTTGCTTTTGTTATGAGGGAGAGGGAACGGGTAACTACCTGGGTCCTCATCCTGTTGGCAAAGCGTATAAGTGAATCATTGATTTCAAGTCCCCAGAACACATCGTGCCAGATCTTTCTGATCTCATAGCTCAGGGCATCTGTTTCAGACCTTGCCATAAGCCTTATGGAGTCTCTCAGGGTCATGCCTGTCTCATTGGTACTTGCAAGTTTTTTAAGGAAATCAGGGAAGCTGCTTTCCATTTTTTTCTTTCTTCTCTGCTTGATCTCATAGAATATGGAAAGTGGTATGATTATCAGCAGGATCGCGAGCACGATCATATCATCTATGAAATCCACCATCATGGAGAGGTTGCCAAGCTTGTGCGGGTTCATAATTACCGATCCCATTATAACCACAAGTGCAAGCGGAGTGGTTACAGCAAGTGTGGCAAGAGGATTCCGGAACATCGGAGCAAGTGGGTTCTCGGCAATCCTTCTCAGTGCAAGGGATTTCTTGGATTTTACGAACGATTTGTAATTGTTTCTCTCTCTGACCTTTTCTTCACTTTCGCCGATAGGTTCTCCGTTCTTGTCATAGGCCGGTGCAAGATGTGAAGGCATCTCAGGAGTCCCATGGTCCAGAATGGCGTTCGTACTGAGAAGCTTTGGCTCTCCCATTTCAGTGGGGGTTATGATGCTTATCATGACTACGAACATAAGGGACCCAACCGGCAGGACCGCATAGATGATCGCATATACCATTGTTGAGGAACCGGAGCCCATAACCGCCATCATTACGCCCATTATTATTATGAACAACGGCCCTGCCACAAACGCCGTTACATATGATTCGGCCAGAAGCGCCAGGGTTTCAAGGAACCCCTTCTGGTCCACCTCGGCTTTGACAAGGTATTGCTCTGATTTGTCGCGGAAATAATTCGGTATGTTTCCTCCACTATCGATAACCGTCAGCAGGTTATAGATAAGGTCCTGGAACCTTTCGGAAGGTGTGATCTCGGAGGCATTAGTGAGCGCTGTCCTGAGGTCGTGCCCGAAATACTCCATATCCCTTACGATGGAATCAACTTCTTTCGAGACCTCTCCGTATGTATCATCGGAGCGGGCAAGCGCCTTGAATACATCAATGATGTTCATACCGCCCTTGCTGAGGGCATACATGAAGGTAACAGCATAAGGAAGCTGCATGTCGATCTTTGATCTTCTCTCACCTGCCTGGAATCCGGGATAGAGCATGAATATCGTGTAGACAAGCCCTCCAAGGCCAGCAATGAAAACTATGGTGGTGAAAAAGGCCAGGAATATTTCTTTATATTGCAGGAGGAATACCATGCCAGGTCCGAAGGTGAGCTTGGTGATGTTCTCAGGCAGACCTATCAGTCCTATGATAACATAGGTCAGGAACAGTCCGAGAAAAGCACCCAATACCCCTGCAAGTAGTGAATAGAAGACCGCATTTGAAATATACATCTCGTGGGATACCGGTATGCGGGCCTGGTTCAATTGTTTCTGCAGATTCACATAGTTCTGCTTCCTTGCCTTGATCTTTGCACCAAGCAGTATGAATGGTATCCTTTTTAGAATATTGAAAGTTACTCTGGCTTTTTTGATGTGTGGTGTGACATCGATCTTTTTCCTGTCTTTCTTTTTTGCCTTTTTATCTGCAGAAACAGTTGTTTGCATGTCCATTTCTGAAAGGGCATCAGCTGTCTGCGTCTCTGCTTCTTCTTCTTCTTCGAATGTATCCATCTTGGAGGAGTTCTTCTTTTCTCTCACGGTGCAACCCCCTCTCAGGCCAGCTGCAGTTTCTTCAGTACTTTTTCAGGTGTTGACTGATATGCATTGATTATCCCTGATATCTCATTGAAGTCGTTTATATCATTGTGGACCATGTACTCGAGTATTTTCTGGCGGTAGTGCAGTTCCTGGTCTATCCTTCCCTGTCCCCATCCACGCCGCATCTTGATGTCAAAGAGCGCCTTGGATTCACCTGTTCTTACAAAGATGTCAGCTTCGGAGTCCCAGACAAAGATATCATTTGTCCTGATATTCCTGGTATTGGGGTCAATGTCAATGATCTCTACAAGTTTGATATTCCTTCTGACACGTTTACCCTTTGAGTATGTCTGTGCCTGGATGCTCATGATGTCAAGTGCCTGGATCAT
>JAFGCK010000114.1 GCA_016932675.1 Methanosarcinaceae archaeon
CCGTGATCAGCGAGACTATAATGCCAAGGAGGAGTACTGCGGATACTACCGAAGAAACTGCGGATTCACAACCTTTGAATGTTCTTTCCTGCATTGATTTTCCCTCATGTCCGATAATTGGTTCCAGTGGTCATTGTGTTATATCTCCTCGTTCACAGGCGCCTCTAGATGAACACAGTAAATATAAGATAGCCCAGAGACATCATCAATAGCGAGTGCTTGATCCCGGAACGGATGTTCCCGCTTCCCATCTTTCCTGCAACGATCCCCGAGCAGAATCCCTGTATCATAGCGGCATGGAAGAAGAGCATTGTGTAAGCCTCAAGATCGAAGTCAGCTATCAACGGCATGCCGGCCCGGACCTCATCAGTGCCTGAGGGCATTGCCGGCAGGAAATAGGCTGCAAGTATATAGACAATGAAGAGGAAAACCATGAATGCAACATAGATTATGAAAACATAGACGAACATCTCTGCATTGCGTTCCTTCTTCAGCTGTTTCTGTACATCCGCGTCATGGGCAGCTATTGTAAGGACACTTTTAATATCGCTGGTGGCCTCGTTCGCTTTTATTATAAGGGTGATGATACGCCTGGTCATTTCTGTCCTGATGCGGTACTCGAACTTCTTCAGGGCGTCATCGATCTTTGTCCCCCAGGACAGGTCGTTAACAAGCCTACTGACCTCGACGTGCAGCACACCTATCTTTGATCTGGTGCTCATCTCAATGGCATCTACAAGCATGATACCGGCTTCGTTAATGCTGGCAAGGTTCTTCAGGAATTCAGGGATATGTGATTCGATCTGCCTTACCCTGTAATTCCTGATCTCGTCGAAAATGATAAAGGGAACGAACAGTATCAGCAGTGCCATAAAGATATGATCGTCGATGACCTCAAGTACTCCGGTATTTATCGCCCTGAAAACCGCAGGGTCCTTAATGCCCGGATGATCGCTGACCATAAGTATGAGATAGATGGCTGCGAACGGCAGACTTATTAGAAATACATAGGAAGGTTTGCTCTTTAACAAGTGGAAAGGATGGAACAGTGTGTAGCGTATTCTCTGGAGCTTTCCGTAGAACTTCATCTTTCTTCTCAGTTCCTCTTCGTTCTCCGGCCCTGCCCTGATCTGAACGTGAGAGAAGGTGTCAAGTCTATTTTCCCGGATATATATGTTCTTCAGGTTTGCGTTCTCTCCGGTTACCGAACCCAGCAGCAATACAAAAATAACGGTGCTGACCGGTATTATCAGGTACACTATAAGGTTCAGTATGGCTGCAGATCCCGAATTTATAAGTCCCAGCACAACAAGTATAGTGATAAGGAAGAGGGGGCCGGCAACAAAGGCTGAGATGTATACCTCGGCAAGTACGCCCAGAGTTTCAAAGAATATCTTCTGCTCCTTTGTGGCAGTAAGCCTGTAATGATCGTTCTTTGCCTTGAGATAAGCTGTGATGTCCCCTCCGCTGGCAACAATGGAATTCAGGCCTTCGATAAAGTCCTTGAATTTAGGGGACGGTGTTCTAAGGCCTGCTTTTTCAAGAGCCGTCAGCAGGTCCGTCCCGTAACAGTCCATGTCCTTGACTATATATCCGATCTCTTCAGCGGCTGCACCATATATTTGATTGTTCTCGGTAATTGACCTCATTATGTCCAGCAGGTTCAGGCCTCCTCCCCTGCTCATTGCGTAAAGATAGGCAGTGGTATGGGGAAGGGACTGGTTTATGAGCGAGCTCCTGACATTTGCCTGCAACTCAGGTATTGATACGAATGCATAATAGGTAAGTGATACAGCAACGACAAAGAATGTAGTGGACAGGAGCAACGTGAAAATTTTTGGAAAATTGGAACTGAACCATACGGGTGCAGTCCATGGACCTATGCCGTAAAATGCTATATCCATAAAGAAGTACAGACCAATGAACGCACCTATCATTGCTGCAAGGACACCTGCGATCAGTGACAGCAACCATGCCTGCGAGACATATTGCTCCACAAGCATCCCCATATTGGCCTTTCGCAGGGTGTTTCTCATGCTCTGGTATTCACCGATATGGTTCCTGATGTATCTGCCGAAGATCAGGTGTGCGATAGGATCTATACTATTCACATATACACCTTCAGAATTCCTGGGCGATTATCTCCTCAAGGGTATCATCATCAATCGTCTGCATTACCAGTTCGGGATTGGCTGAATAGGCCTGGACCACAAGGGATATGCTTACATAGTCCCTCATTCCCTTCTCCTGCATGTATTCAAGTATACGCTCCCTGCTCCTCAATTCAGACCTGAGTTTTTCCCGTTCCCAGCCGCGCGCCTGCATGATCCGGTTGAGGGCATAGGAATCCCCGCTGCGCGTGAAACGGTCGGTCAGCGGGTCCCAGCGGTAGAGTTCGTTTATGCGTATGTAGCCTGTTTTTGCATCTATGCCTGTGAATTCCACAATGCTTTGCGTGCGTCTCACCCGCCTGTCATTCACAAATGTCTGTGTCTGTATGCTCAGGATGTCCAGCGACTGAAGCATGACATGAGGTACGTTCAGCGGGGGGCTGTCCAGTCTGTTCACAACGGTCTGTACATCCCCTGCATGCATGGTGGAATATGTTGCATGTCCCGTAGAGATCGCCTGGAAAAGTGTCAGTGCTTCCTCCCCCCTGATTTCACCTACCAGGATGTATTCCGGGCGTTGCCGCAGCGCCGAGCGCAGCAGATCGTACATGTTGACCTCCCCGGCGCTGCCGGCACTTAAGGATTTCCTGGTAACGCCTGCGATCCAGTTATCGTGATGTAAGGTCAGCTCGCGCGTATCCTCTATGGAAACGACCTTCGATAATGGAGGAATGAAGAGGGAAACCGCATTCAGCATGGAGGTCTTTCCGGATGCTGTTCCTCCGGCAAAGATGGCGCAATTCCCATTCTCTATCGCAAGCCAGAAATATGCCATCATCTCCACATTGCAGGTATTGTAATTGATAAGGTCGATGGCTGTGATCGGGTCTCCCCTGAATTTACGGATCGTGAATGAACTTCCCCGTGTGGTGATCTCTTTGCCCAGCGTTGCCTGGAGCCTGGAACCGTCGGGAAGCGTTGCATCCACCATTGGTTCACTGATCGAGATGTGTTTGCCGCTTCGCTGGCAGAGCCTGATCACAAGGGAATTGAGCTCCTCTTCCCCGAAAGAGATATTTGTCCTGATGTTGCGGTATATGTTATGGTAGAGGAATACGGGGACTTCCACCCCGTCGCATGATATGTCCTCTATGTTCGGATCGAGCATCAGTGAATGGATCCTGTCACTCCCAAGGAAGTTGCGTTTAAGGTAGTACATTACCCTGTATACGGAACTGTATTCAAGGTTTGCGTGGTATCTGCTGAGAAGGTTCAATGTCTGCTCGACAAGCACTGCTTCCTTGTCCTTTTTTACCCCGATGCCACCAAGACTGAGGATATCCCGCAGGTCGTCGTATATCCTTTCCAGTATGTCCCGCTCGTAGAGGGTGAGAGCAGGTTCTGCTACATGATAATGGTAGACGCTGTTCTTTTCAAGGATACATACGAAGGAGTATGGTTCATTGACCCAGTACCTTTCTATTTCCGTATATCCTTTCGGTAGTTCGAACTCCACCAGGTCACCATGCAGCTGAGGGTCAAAGGGAGGCAGTTCAGCTCTTGCTTTTCCAAGGGTCGATATCTTTTTCCACAGATATTCAGGAAAGGATCTGAGAGAACCATTTCCAGCGTTTCCTTTCTCTTCAGGAAGCCTGGTGCATTCTACTTCCGGGATAATTGTGTCTGATACTGGTAGGTCTGGCCCCTGACTCATTGCAGATTATTATAGAATATAATATATAAAAACTCTTTGTTTTTATTTTTAGTATGGTTGGGGTGCAGCAGATCAACCTCCAGACTTCCTGTCAACCGGATAAGTTGCTATATCTCACAAAATAAAACAAAATAAAAGCCCTCCATCAGGCAGGAGGTACGAGTTTGCCAAAATGCTCTTCGTATCTTTTCTCCATCTCTTCCCAGGTGGGCAGGTCGGTCTGGCAGCCGATGCTCTGCACAGCGAAGGAAGCAACCGTGGAACCTATCTTTCCGCAGGCTTCAAGCGGATAATTGCGAGTGTATGCAAGCAGGAATCCTGCCCTGTAAGCATCACCTGCTCCCGTGGGGTCCTGTGCCTTTACAGTTACTACGGGGATCCGGATGGCTTCTCCGGCGTGGTGTATGACACTGCCTTGCACATCGTAGGTAACGATGACCGTCTCTATCATGGCCAGTATATCCTCAAAGGACTTTTTCGTCATGTCACATACGCGCTGGATCTCATGTTTGTTGGTGAACAGCATATTCGTGTTCTCAAGGATGCTCTCCAGGTTCTCCCTGGAGTATGTCACAAGGTCCTGCCCGGGATCAAAGGAAACAAAACCTGCTTTTTTTGCGATCCTTGCATTGTAGGTCGAGTCTGAGGTTGCCAGGTGTACAAAGTCGACTGCCGTAGGTTTTAGTTCCTGCAGATGTCCTGAAGCACCCCAGTAGAAATATGTGCTCTGGTGGTGATCCCTGTCGGTGAACACAAAAGCCCTGGTACTCTTTTCGTCCCTGAACCGGTAGAGCAGGGAAAGATCGACACCTTGCCTTTCCAGCTCGGCCTCATATCCTGAGGCTTCAAAGTCTCCTCCCACTGCCGATATCAACTGGCAGCTGCCGCCAAGTCTTGCAATCCCCACAGCTATGTTCGCTGCACCTCCGCCATAGTATTCATGATAGTCGATGATCGGCTGTGACTCATTGTGTACTGCTATGTTCTCAACGTCAAAAAGCAGGTCAATAGCAGCGTGACCTACAACCGAGATGACCCTGTCCATGTTCATCCCGTCCCCGGTCATTCATCCAGGGGTTGCACGTCCACGACATCCAGCGGAACGTCCCTGAGGGCTCTTCCGATGACCGATTTGGATATCCTTGCAGCATGCTCCTCACTCTCTGCATCAAATACCTTCATCGCCAGGACAAGTCCGACAATTGCTGTATTGGCTGCAAGGAAAACACTGGAGAAGGGCTTTTTGCAGGAAGGACAGTAAGTAGTCCCAATATCCACTTCAACATAATCAAGTTTAGGGTTGAGGCGTTTACCAGCTTCTGAAATAGCAACACCGATGGCATCATCGGCAGTCTTTACATCCCTTACAAGCCAGGCAGCTTCAAGTGTAACATGATAATTAGGCATCTCTCTTACTCCTAATGAATGGTTCTTCTTCAAACTCAATTTATTAAATAGATCACTCAAATAGTAAATAATAAATCGTCATCAACATCGAACAGGCCAAGCCGCGCACCGGCGTCCAGCCAGGCATGGCCATAACTGAAGCATACGATTGCATTCACAGGGTCATTGTTACCCATGAAATGCAGGCCATCATTGTAATATGAAGTTGCCATGGTACGATAGTCCACGGCTATCTTATACATATGCGTCCTTTCGTCCGGAGCGACCCCTGCTTTCTGCAGTGCTTCCTTTAGTAGTCGCTCATATCTTTTAACCTTTTCATTCAGATCTGCAGCCATATATTTTGCCCGGTATCAGTTCTATTTTGCACCGCCAAATATCCTGGTGAACAGCTTGCCACCATCGCTTATGGGAGGTCGGGACGGCTTTCTCTTGGGTGGTGGGTTACTGGAAGGATCATCTTCTATTTTCACGGCATCTGCAATATGTGGCACGGATGCCGGTGTTTCAA
>JAFGCK010000115.1 GCA_016932675.1 Methanosarcinaceae archaeon
GGGAATACTGGCATCCCCAAAGCGGCAATAATTAGAAAGCAATTAACCGTAGAACCCCACGTACTTTAGTCGTGGGAGTATGTCAGTACACAATAACTGAACATTGCATAACCGGAGGTGTTCAAGTGTCAGGGACCATTGACACAATCCTTTCAAGAAGAAGTGTAAGGGAATTCACAAAAGAAAAGGTCAGCAGGGAAGACATCGAGACTATCCTGAACGCCGGAAGGTGGGCCCCATCGGGCCTGAACAACCAGCCATGGAAATTCATCGTCATCCAGAACGAAGAAACCATGAAAAAGATGGAAGATTGTACTCACTATTGGAAAATAATCAGGAGTGCTCCCCTTCTTATAGCAGTGTTCCTTGATCAGGAAAACATGTACAACCGCACAAAGGACATCCAGGCCGTCGGTGCAGCCATACAGAACATGCTCCTTGCATGCTGTGAAATGGGACTTGGCGCTGTCTGGCTGGGAGAGATCCTGAACAATAAAGAGAAAGTTAACTTGATTCTTAGTTGTCCCGGATCAATGGAGCTTATGGCAGTGCTTGCTATCGGGCACCCGCTACAAAAGTCCCGGGGTTCTGCCAGAAAAGAGCTGAAAGAGATATGTTTTGAAGAAAAGTTTGCAGAAAACTGGAGGTAGCAAGACGAAGACAGGGTACGTGGATATGAATTGGAGGTAGAGTAGACCCAACCAAAATGATAATGATCGTGATTTTGGCCGTTTTGACCTTCGCCTCTAATTCCTAGATTAGTTATTTCTCATATATAAATATTTGTCAAAACACAGATAAATCAAGAATGTTTGTTCTTTATTAAAATCAAATTTGCTTGATTACTGGTTTTTTGACCTTTTTGAAGGACAGCGTGGATTGATACAGAATTCCTTTGCATCCTTATCTTTAGCCTTGATCCTGAGCCTCTTCCAGTCACAATACTCACATTTTTCCAGAACAGTAAGCCTGCCTTCCTTTGGCAGGGACCGGGTATACCCACATTTTTCGGTACAGGCCAGAAATCTTGAATCCCTTGTAGTCAGTATGAACATCGAACCCTCGCATTTGGGACAGGGGCCTATGATCTCCGGAGGGAAACACACTTTCTCAAGATCACATGTGAAACAGGGGCCAACACCAACGGACCAGTGATACTTGTCCCCCACCTTTACAACAGCAACACCTTCCTTTTTACACTGCACGGACCTCATTACCTTAAGTGCCCCGGTCTTCGGGAGCGGGTAGGTCTTCCTGCATTCCGGATACCCGCTGCAGCCCACGAACCTGCCATTTTCGGTCTTGACGATACGAAGCATCCTGCCACATTCAGGACACTTGCCGATAAAGTTCTTCTTGTCCGCAGCGATGTTCTCATCGGTTATCGTCCCGGCCAGCTTCGTGACTATCTGCTGCTTGCCTGCAACAAGCCGGGAATACATTTCCCTGATGAGCCGGGAACCTTCCTCCAGCGAATCCTCAAAACTCTTCTTTCCTTCCTCCACTTCCTGTATAAGTACCTCTATGCGTGCCCTGACATCAGGTTTCACCAGTATTGGCACGGATGAGTCCAGCGTTTCCATGAGTGTAAAACCTGTGTCAAGGATGGAAATGGTCTTTCCCCTGGTCTCAAAATAGCCTCGTTTCTTGTTTGTTTCGATATGCGAGGGAGCTGTAGCCTTGGTACCAATGCCATTCTTGTCCATCAGTGTAAGCAATTCAGCTTCAGTAAGCCTTTTCGGAGGAGTAGTACGGGATTTGATGTTGCTTATCTTCTTAACATCAACTTCCCCGTTCAGATCCATCTCAGGCAATAACCTGTCATTCTTTGTCTCGAAGGGATACACAGCCAGCCATCCGGCATCCTTCATGACCGAACCGGTAGTGTCGAATATCTCACCCCCCACATGGATCTCCAGGCGGGTCTTGTCAAATATAGCAGGATGCATCAGGTTAGCAATGAAATGCCGAACTATAAGATCATAGACCTTCCAGGTATCCGGCATCCTGACACTTTTCTCGATCTCCTGCTTTGTTGCAGCCCTGATGGGATGGATGGGGGGGTGGTCATGGCCATCACGAGTACCATTCCTGCATTTGATATCGGGCTGGGAAAGTATGGCAAGAGCCTGTTCACGGAAATCACCTGAAGTAAAACTTACAAGCCTCGTCCTGAAATCAAAATCGTCGGCATATCTGTTGGTTTCGGTCCTCGGATAGCTTGTAAAACCTGCAAGATACAACTGTTCTGCAACCTCAAGGGCGGTCTCGGGACTGATGCCCAGGAACTTTGACGCCCGCTTGAGGAACTCGGTGGTGTTCAGCGGATAGGGCGGATTCAGTGTGGACTCTTTCTCGCTCTTCCTTGCTACAATACCTTTCTTGCAATCCTTAATACGGTTGAATATCTCATCGGCTTTCGCCTTGTCAGTAATATGTCCGCCCCGATGTATGCCCGTGAAATCCACGCCCGAATGAGAGAACAATCCCTCGATCTTCCAGAAGTCCTTTGATTCGAAATCCCGGATCAGTCTTTCCCGTTCATAGACGAAGCCACAGGTCGGGGTCTGGCAGGGGCCAATGGAAATGACGTCCTTCGTGCGTGCCCGCTCCCTCACGGCAAGGGTCATGAACCTTGTAAAAGCAGCACCCATCTTCAGATCAAGTATCTGGCGTGCCTCTGCAGACATTGCCAGATTGACATCCGGCTCGACCAGATTCCCGAATGCCTGCCTGATCTCACCTGCAGAGAGGGATGAAAAACGCGCCCTTTTAACAGGAGCTTTTGATATCTTTTCTGCTATCGACCTTGCCTCAAAACCAATGTTCTCCCCCTCCCTGTCAAAGTCACATGCAAGAATGAGCTCATCAGCCTGCTTCGAGAGCATAGAGATTGCATTGGCATATGGTTTTTTCAGCACGTTCTTTACAGGATCGATTTCCAGGAGCACTGCAGGATCGCATTCCCTCCAGTTGTTGTACTCAGGAGGGAAATCGTATCCCATTATGTGACCGGAAAGGCCCATGATACGCCATTCTTTGCCGCCTTTTCTGAAGTCGTACACAGGGATGCCCTCAATAGAAGCACGATTGAAACCACCCTCGCTAAGGATCCCGGCTATCTGTGCTGCTGCCTTGTTCTTTTCTGTGAATACGACGATGGACATGCTGGACTCCTATGCATTGATAATAGATAAGAATTAAGCCTGCGGAGTGAAAGTGATCCTCTGATCCCACTTTAAATGAAAAGAAATGCAACTGGTCTCTAAGTTCTGTTGCATGATGATAAGCTACATTAGATCATGAAACATATATATGTACTGAGATTATATTGGCATCCCATACAGACGCAGCAATGAAGGAATATCAATGACATTAATGGAAGATGCAAAAAAGGGTATCATCACACCCCAGATGGAAGCGGTTGCAAGGGACGAAGGCATTGAGGCAAAGACCATCTGTTCATGTGTAGCCAGGGGACTCATAAGCATCCCCGATAATCCTGTCAGGGATTGCAGGGTCATGGGTATTGGAAAATATCTCACTACAAAGGTAAATGCCAATATCGGAACATCACGCGATTACATCAATATAGAAGAGGAGGTTGAGAAGGCAAAGACCGCAGAAAGCTTCGGAGCCGATGCGCTCATGGACCTGTCAACCGGAGGGGACCTGGACCTTATAAGAAAAAAGATAATAGATGCTGTGAACATCCCCGTAGGTTCTGTTCCCATATACAGGGCTGCAGCCTCTAAGAAAGCTGTTGTGGATATGAGTTCTGATGACATGTTCAATGCGGTGCGCAAGCATGCAGAGGATGGTATTGATTTTGTCACCATACACGCAGGTGTGAACCAGGATTCCCTGAAGAGGATAAAACAGGGGAACAGGATAACAGATATAGTCAGCCGGGGAGGCTCATTCACCCTTGCCTGGATGCTGCACAATGGCGAGGACAACCCGTTCTATTCTGAATATGATTACCTGCTGGAGATAGCACACGAATATGACATGGCTATAAGCCTGGGGGACGGCATGAGACCCGGCTGCATACATGATGCTTCTGATGGCCCGTCATTCATGGAGTTCATAACCCTCGGAGAACTTGTGAAACGTACAAGAGAAGCGAATGTCCAGTGCTTTGTGGAAGGCCCCGGACATGTCCCCATCGATGAGATAGAGCTCAGTGTGAAGAGCATGAAGAGCCTCTGCTACAATGCGCCCCTCTACCTGCTGGGCCCTCTTGTGACCGATATTGCTCCGGGGTATGACCACATTACAGGAGCTATCGGCGGAACGCTGGCGGGCATGTGCGGCACTGACTTTCTGTGCATGACCACACCTGCCGAGCACCTTGCACTCCCTACAAATGATGACATAAGGGAAGGGACCATAATCACAAAGATCGCAGCCCATGCAGCAGACCTGACAAAGGAAGGACAGAAAGAGCGTTCAAGGGCAATTGACGACAGGATGGCACATGCCCGGAAGAACCTTGACTGGGAAACCCAGTACAGCCTGGCAATTGATAGTGAGCGTGCCAGGAGCATCAGGGAAAGCCGCATAACAGGCAGTGATGCATGCTCCATGTGCGGGGAACTGTGTGCCATGAAGATCGTCAGTGAGGCGCTTGGGAAAGAGAAGGAAAAGAAGAAATGATCACCCACTCAGAAATTGAAAACCTTATTAATACGGAACACTTTTCTTAACTTATGAAACTTACTGTACTTGTAGACAATAACACCCTGATCGACAGGTACTTCATTGGAGAGCCCGGGGTTTCATACCATATTGAAGAACAGGAACTGAAATTGCTCTTTGATACCGGATACTCCGACGCTTTCCTGAAGAATGCACAGAAAATGGGTATCGATCTGCTCGAACTGGATTATGTCCTCATTTCCCACGGGCATCTGGACCATACATGGGGACTTGAGCCCCTGTTGCGCCTTTTAACCGAAGCTGATATCGAAAGCAGGAAGCATAAAGAACCTGTGCTTATAGCACATCCCCTTGCGCTGAAAAGGAAATTCCTTGAGGGTGTGGGGGAGATCGGCACCCTGGTCCCTGAAGAGAGGATCAGCAGCCACATTCCCATAAGATATGCCAGGGAACCATTGTGGTTATCCGAAAAACTGGTCTTTCTGGGAGAAATTCCCCGCTTCTTCGATTTCGAAGCAAAGGAAACGATCGGCTCCATCATTGAGGATGACCGCAGGAGGCCGGACAAAATCTTTGATGATACGGCCATTGCCCTTAAGACAGAAAGGGGACTGGTGATCATCACTGGTTGCTCACATTCAGGTATATGCAATATCATCCGCTATGCAAAGCAAGTATGCAATGAGGAACGCATCCTCGATATAATCGGAGGCTTCCATTTACTCAATCCCTCAAAAGAGCAACTGGAAGGCACCATGGAATACCTGAGGGCAACAAAACCTGAAAAGGTCCATGCCTGCCATTGCACAGATCTTGGATCTAAGATAGCACTAGCAGGCGTCTGCAACATAGAAGAGGTAGGCGTAGGGCTTGAAATCGAATACTGAGACCGTATATGGCATACGGAAAACCATCATGTTGAAAAAAGAATGGACCATGACCGGTCCATTTACATGATCATGCTTTCCTGAAGCACATGAACCAGTCAAGGCAGTACTTGCTTTCTTCCTCTGACTCCATTATTTCCTTCGCGGTGCCGCATGATCCAGGTGGAGGGATGATCACATCTTCCCCGGGTTGCCAGTTGGCAGGTGTTGCAATATTATCCGCATCTGCTTTCTGCATGGCCTGCAGCAGTCTCTTGATCTCATCCATATTCCTTCCGTTTGCAAGCGGATAATAGAGTATTGCCCTTATCCTGGCCTTGGGATCCATGATGAAAACCGCCCTGACAGCCTGGGTATCCGAGGCATTGGGCTGGACCATACCGTACTTCTTTGCAACTTCCATTTTCAGGTCTTCGATAACAGGGAAGGTTACTTCAATGTTCTTCATTCCCTTGTACTCGATCTTCTCTTTGATGGTCCGCAGCCATGCGATGTGTGCATATATACTGTCAATGGACAGTCCGATAAGCTCACAGTTGAGCTCTTTGAACTCATCCTGCATGCTGGCAAAGGTCATGAACTCGGTAGTACATACTGGTGTGAAGTCTGCAGGGTGGCTGAACAGTACCACCCATTTTCCCCTGTAGTCTGCCGGGAAACTTATCTCCCCATTGGTTGTCTTTGCCTTGAATGATGGCGCATGGTCGCCTATAAGCGGCATTGTTATATATTCAGAACCTGGTTCAGGGCTTTCCTTCATGCTGCCTCTGATCTTCCTGATGTTCTGGTCCACGTATTCTGTAATTTCCCTGGTCTGTTTATCGAATTCCTTTTCCAGCTCAAGGTCTCTTACATTCTTTGAAATATAATCGCGCATCTCGCGGAAATGATCTTCAATATACTTTCTGGTATCTCTTTTCTCATCCATTGATATCACCTTCGGGCTAACTGTGGAGACACCTCTGTTACTATGGAGACACACCTCTGTTGTGCAACCCGGAATAATACAGCATTAACTCCCACATATTACCCTTATACCAGAAATATCCTTTATTCATCGAATAAGTAATTATCCGTAGAAATCCAATATGTCCGGGAACACAAGAGGAATGATATGATCCAGGAGATGATCGCGATAGTTCGTCTCAGCCTGCTGGAGCTGTTAGCCTTTGCCGGGCCTGTATTATTTATAGGACTCCTGCTTGGATATATGCAACGGCTTTCAAACAGTTATCTGCAGCAAAGCTTCGGCAGGAACGCGATCCTCCTGACTGCATAGATCGGTGTTCCGGTTCATGAGACAGGACATCTTATCATGTGCTGGCTGTTCAAGCACAGAGTCAGGAAAGTGAAATTCCCCGATCTTAGATCCAGCGATGTAACCCTTGGCTGCGTGCAGCACAGTTATAGCAGGAGCAGCCTTTACCAGAACACAGGTAACTTCTTTATTGGTATCGGACCGATCCTCAGCGGTAATATTGTGCTGATCGGGAGTATGTATATATTACTACCTGAAATCTTCAGCAACTTTTCAGACCAAATGTCAGTCTTTACCTGCAACCCCTTGCTAAACCTATCCATTATTGACTCTGTAACCCTTTTTGTAACAGGACTGGCTGCAAGTCTTTTTGAGCCGGCAAACCTTTCCGATATCAATTTCTGACTGTATATTTTCCTGGCCACGGGAGTATCGGCTCATATGGCATTGAGCAGGGAGGATCTGAAAGGAGCCGTAAAAGGGCTGCCTTTCATCTTCATCACCCTTGTTGCTGCCAATACACTCTCTTTACTGATCTATGCCAACGCTCCGAATGCCGTCGGAGAAATCTTCAGGTATAACATATACCTTCTGGCCTTTTCGATATTGTCTATCCTTTTTTCAGGAATTAACCTGCTGTTGAGCTATCTTGCATGGTCAATCAAAAAAGAGGTCCAATATTTTAAATGAAATGGCTCCGGGTGGAGTCCGGAGCCACTCTTAGCGGGATGAGGTTTTTGAAGGAGGTGGTTATGATGGATAAAACAGACCCCATGCCCCTAATACCAGAGTATTACCCATACTCAGGTTCACGGGGGTAGATATTACACATTGTATATAAAGATACCTACAGAATAAGCTGATAAAGTAGGTCATTAATACAAACGGGTTTGTTTTAAGGGTATTTTCAGCATCTTCCGTATTCATGTAATGAAAAATAAATACAGTTATACCTGAGAGACAAAAGAAAAAAGAACTAAAAAGGAAGTATTAATATAACAAAAGAAGACGGAATTCAAAACCCGGTCACCAAAAATCTTATGTATTGCCTGTGCCCGTTATGAACTGAAGGAGGGTATTGTTGGACGATCTGGTATTCTTTCTCACTGCTCTGGCATCCCTGTTTGCCATTGTAAGCCCACTTGGCGGAGTTGTGACTTTCGTTTCCCTGACAAACAACCTGACCTTTGAAGAAAAGAACTCTGTTGCGAACAGATCTGTTGTACTTGCCGCCACCATAGCCTTATTCTTCGCACTTACAGGAAAGGTGATACTCGATTTTTTCGGCGTGACCATAGACTCCCTCAGGGTAGCGGGCGGAATACTCCTCTTTGTAGTGGCATTTGACATGATACTTGCAAAGGTTTCACGCGAGAGTATAACCGAGAAAGAGATAGACAAGTCGATGGACCGCAGTGATATATGGATCTTTCCGATCGCCCTGCCGCTTCTGACAGGACCTGGTACCATTACCACGGTCATAGTCCTGATGGGGAGTGCCGGATCGATCCTGCAAAGCCTTAGTGTGCTTGTAGCGATCCTGATAACCTTCGGGATCAGCCTGGTCCTGTTCAGGTTCTCCAGGAGATTATACAAATTTATAGGTTATACCGGCATGCTCGTCTTCACCAGGCTCATGGGGCTCTTGCTTGCCGCACTTGCGGTGAATTTCATTGCCACCGGTATATGGAATATCTACCTGTCATTCAGCACAATGTAACAGGACCATGGCAGAGAACCGGATAATCTTTTATCATAGTCCTTCATAAGTTCTAACGGTCATGGATAAAGCGGTACCAGAAAATAAGAGCTTCCGGTGCAACTCATCGGGTGATGAGCATCAAATCACACTGGAAGAGCTTATGCAAAGGCTCAATACCGGAGCACAGGGACTTTCGTCGCAAGAAGCACTCAGAAGGAAGGATACATGCGGTGCAAACATACTTGAAAAGAGGAAGAAAGAGAGCCTTTTAAAGAAATATTTCAAACAATATGTCAACTTCTTTGCGATCCTGCTGCTCTTTGGCTCTGCGCTTTCATTCGCTGCCGAGTACCTGGACCCTGGACAGGGGAATATCTTCATTGCCATAGCATTGCTGGGAGTTGTCATACTCAACTCGACCTTCACCTTCATCCAGGAATACCAGGCCGAGAAGATAATGGAAAGTTTCCAGAACCTGATGGCTCCGACTGCCCGGGTGCGGCGTGACGGAGAGATCGTGGAGTTGCCGGCCTCCGAGATAGTTGTAGGTGATGTCGTTTACCTGGAAGAGGGAGACAAGGTACCTGCTGACGGCAGGCTTATAGTGCAGAACAGCCTGAAGGTCGACAACTCACCGATAACCGGAGAGGCTGAACCTCAGTTGAGGTCACTGGACTGTACGCATCCTGACATGCTCGAATGCAGGAACATGGTGTTCTCCAGTACTCTCATCCAGACAGGCAACGGGGAAGCCGTGGTATTCAGCACCGGCTCAGATACACAGATCGGTAAATTATCCCTTCTGACCGAGGAGACCATCTCGGTCCAGACCCCCATACGCAAGGAACTCAACCATTTTGTCAAAATAATATCAGCAATAGCCATCTTTCTGGGGGTATCATTCTTCATCATAGGTTTCCTTATCCAGGACACCTTTCTTGCCAATCTCATTTTTGCCATAGGCATCATCGTTGCAAACGTGCCTGAAGGACTTCTGCCCACGGTCACACTTGCCTTAAGCCTTGCGTCCAAAAGGATGGCAAAAAGGAATGCCCTTATCAAGCAGCTTGAATCGGTGGAGACCCTGGGTTCAACAACTGTCATCTGCGCCGATAAGACCGGAACACTTACACAGAACAAGATGGCAGTGCACTCGGTCTATACAGGCTCAGACTACATTGACATCGGGAAGGACCAGGAGCCTCCGGAGCTTATCCTGCGCGTTGCTGCGGTCTGTAACAACTCACGATTGTCGGATGAGCAGCCAGGTTACAGGGGAGACCCTACTGAAGGTTCACTGCTGGTCTATGCTAACAGGTTCACTGATATCAAAGAATTGCAGGACAGATTCCCCAGGCTTGAGGAATATCCTTTCGACTCCAGGGTCAAGCGAATGCAGGTGATCTGCAGGACCCCGGAAGGAGATACGGATTCCTACCTCAAGGGCGCCCCTGAGATACTCCTTGAGATGTGTGACCGCATCATGGTGGATGGGGAAGTGAAAGAGCTGAGCTCCCTGAAGAAGCACGAACTTGAGGCTGAGTACCTTGAAATGGCAGAAAGAGGGGAGAGGATACTTGCATACGCCTTCCGGAAGGCCGAAGAGGTAAAGGAATATCAGGACAATTTCATCTTCCTGGGATTCTCCGGCGCGATCGATCCGGCACGCCCCGAGGCAAAGGAAGCCATAAGAAAGTGTTACCGTGCAGGTATCAAGGTGGTCATGATCACCGGGGACCATCCTGTTACCGCAATGTCCATATCTTCCATTGTCGGTCTCAACAACGAGAAAGATGAATCCGTAATGATAACCGGCCCTGAGCTGGAGGAAATGACGAAAGAGGAACTGGCACGCAAACTGCAATCCAGGAGCATTATCTTCGCCCGCACTTCCCCACTGCAGAAACTCAAGATAGTAAAAGCCTTCCAGTCGGCTGGCGAGATTGTTACAATGTCAGGAGATGGAGTCAACGATGCACCTGCGATAAAGAATGCCGACATGGGCATTGCCATGGGCAGCGGTACCGATGTTGCCAAGGAATCAGCCGACATGGTCCTGCTTGACGACAATTTTGCAACCATCGTGAATGCCGTTGAAGAGGGAAGGACTGTCTTCGACAACATCAAGAAGTTCATTGCCTATATCCTGACAAGCAATGTTCCGGAAATACTGCCATTTATTGCCTTTGTGCTGTTTGCACTCCCTCTTCCCATGAACGTACAGCTGATCCTGGCAATCGACCTTGGTACGGACATTCTGCCGGCCATAGCCCTTGCAGTGGAAAAAGGCGAGGGGGATATCATGAAGCGCCCTCCTCGTTCCAGCAAGGAGAAACTGCTCACCCCGCAGGTACTGCTGACATCCTACGGGATAAAAGGACCTATAGAAGCAGCTGCCGGCTTTGTCTCCTACTTTGCGGTCCTCTTTGGCGGGGGATGGGAATGGGGACAGCAGCTTGCATTCTCTGACCCGCTGTACAGGCAGGCGATAACGGCTTTCTTTGCAGCGGTCATTATCTGCCAGATAGCGAATGTGTTCACATCAAGGACCAGAAGACAGTCCATGTTCACAAAAAGTGTGTTCAGCAACAGGATGGTGCTCGTTGGTATAGCCAGCGAGCTTATAATACTGGGATTTATGATCTTCCACCCTTTCGCAAACAGGATATTCAACACCGCTGCCATCCCACCAGAATACCTGCTGCTGGCGGTACCATTTGCCCTGTTGCTCTTTGCTGCAGATGAGCTCAGGAAATACTTCATAAGGCATGGGTCAGCGACCGTCAGTAAATTATTAGGATGGTGAGATCCGGGGTTTGCGCCTGAATACACCTCTGTGCGAGGAGAAAAAGACATTGTAAAATATTTTTTATGAATAGATAATGTAGAATATTTCTCCGGAAGGCATCCTTCAAAAGCTTTTCAGATATTCTCATATACCATCGGCAATATAGATGAGAAGCGAGTAAAAGGGAGCTGGAAAATGCTGGAAAGGAAGTTCATCGTAATAGCTGGTGAAGAAGCGGGACCAAAGTCGAATAAAATGGGAGGCATATGGAATGTTATCGACGCTGAGGCAAGAAACCTTGCAAGACTTATCAGCGACGGTAAGATCAAAGAGGAGAATCCGCCTACCATCATTGTCGCAGGTCCTTACTACGGCCATAGTGGCGCTGACTGGAACAAAGGACTTAACCGTATCACAGACCTGAGCGAACTCGATGAATATGAGGCAGAAGGGGAGCTGCTTGAGACACTTGATTCCCTGCGAAAAAGAGGGATGGAGACATATATCCGATCAAGGAAGGTGCTGGACACAGATATCCTTTACCTCATGTTCAGGACAAGGGAATTCCATCGCCTGAACTCAGAATACAAAGGCAAATACATGTCGCTGGCAAACATGATCAAAGCAGAGGCCTATGACCTTCTTGGCCTGGACTCCCTTAATTATGAAAATATGAACAACGGCATGGAGTATACCCATTACCTTAATCTTTCATATGCCATCTCAGAGTTCATCCGGGTACTGGTGACCTCAGGTGAAAAGATAGCTGCCGAATATCATGACACTGCAGTATCTGAATTTGCAGCTTCCCTGCTACCATCCATCCAGGTATCGATTCACTGTCACGAGTTTGGCGTGTTCTATGCCGCTGCAAGGCTTGAAAGAATGGATGTGAAAGTCCAGACCGTTGCTACATACCATGCAACAATACCCGGAAGGTCCTCCGGTCACCAGTCTATCCGCAAGGTACGGGAAAAGGACAGCTCATGGGACAGTGGCGTACCTTCCAATTTTGCAAAGCTTGAGTCACTGGCATCATATGCTGATGTGGTCACTGCAGTGGGAGACTCGACCCTCAAGGAAATAAAACTGTTCTACGGGATAGATTCCATAGTCGTACGCAATGGTATCGACATTAACCAGGATGATATCCAATGGGAAAATAAGCAAGAATGCCGCAGGAGGATACAGGAATTCCTCTCTGAGAAGATATATAATGTATATGACAGTAAGGTCATCCCTCCTAACAGGATTATACCCGTATTCTCCATATCACGCATCGAGATCGAGAATAAAGGATATCCTGACCTTCTTGATGCCCTGATCTTACTTGACAGGATGATAAAGACACAGATCGACGCAGGTTACCTTGATGAGGATTACAGGATCATCTGCTTCATCGTGGCAGCCCATGGTCCAAAGACGAACACTCCCGATAATTTCCCGGTCTATCTTCCCGAAGAACTGCTGATCGGTGAGGAAATGAGACTGCAGCAAATGATAAGGGACAGGGGTCTGGAATGTTCGCGTATCCCCGACGGAAGCCGGCATGTGGCTGCAATGCTCTATCCTCAGTGGCTGTCAGGTAATGACGGAGGTCTGAACATGAGTACCGATGAGTTCATGGCAGGATGCATTGCAGGTGTCTTCCCATCCAGATATGAGCCATTCCTGCTCACTGGCCTGGAAGCAGGAAAAGAAGCAACACCAAGCATTGTCAGTAAAATATGCGGATTCAGCGATGCGCTGAGCACGCTCAAAAGGCTTGTCATGGGGATGGGCGGCGTAATAGTTGTGGACAATATCAACATACCATATCTTGAAACAATAGCTGATTATGCACTTGCAATGGATTATTTCATAGACATCTATATTGATGATAAGATCAAGTACAATCTGCTCTGCCAGGAAGCAAACCTGCTGGCAAGGGATATGAACTGGGAAGCTCCGACAAAGCAATACTATGAACTCCTGACAGGCACGAGGATGGAATAAGATGTCAGAGATCCGCAAACATTATTTCCTTGACGAATACTGCATAATTGCCTCCGGGCGAAGCAAAAGACCATCTGCGCCAAAGGCCTGCGATGAAGGCAGGAGATCGTCTGAATGCTTTTTCTGCCACGGCAATGAGATGAAGACACCTCCTGCAACTGCAGTGTATAAGGATGGGGACGTTCTCAGGGATAACGATGACCAGCGAGTGAGCGGATGGGATGTGAGATGCTTTCCCAACCTCTTTCCTGCATTATCACCTGATGCAAAGGACATATCCTCTTCTGATCATGGTGTGATGAAAGGTTATGGTTTTCATGAGGTTATCGTGGAAAGTCCTGATCATGAAGACAGGCTGCACCTGTTCGATGATGAGAGGCTGCTGCTCCTTATGCGGGTGTACCGGGACAGGACATTGTATTACCAGGCAAAGGACGGGATCGAATATGTATCCCTGTTCAAGAACTGGGGCAAGAAAGCAGGCGCATCTCTGGAACATACCCACTCACAACTTATTGCGACCCCGCTCATGCCGCCCAGCCTCCTGAAGGAGATGCGTGCCATGAGCATCCTTGAAAGATGTCCTTACTGCGATATCGTGGAGAAGGAGAAAGATAAGGAAAGGCTTGTCTATGAGAACCATGATTTCATAGTGATAGCGCCTTTCTGCTCGAAAGTGCCTTATGAGCTATGGATACTTCCACGTGAACACATAAGCCACATATCCGGCTTCAACGACGATATGCTCCTGTCACTGGGAAAATGCCTCGGAGCTGTCATCTCCGATCTTGATAGGACGATCCCGGAACTGGCATACAATTATATGCTGTTCCAGATCGAAGACCCGGACTACCATTTCAATATAAGGATACAGCCTGTCACATCAATTGCAGCAGGCTTTGAAAAGAATACAGATATCTATATCAACCCGGTACCTCCGGAACTGGCAGTTGAACACCTGCTTAATGGAAGCAGGTCACTACATTTAAGGGAGTGAAAATAATGGAAAACCTGAGAATTGCAATGTTTTCATGGGAAAGTCTTTACTCGGTAAAGGTAGGGGGGCTTGCTCCGCACGTTTCCGAGCTTGCGGAAGCGCTTGCATCAAGAGGTGATGAGGTTCACATATTCACCCGCAACCAGGATATGCCTCCCTATGAGATCGTCAACGGAGTGCATTATCATCGTGTCAACCACTCCCTTGAAGGCGGCATAGTGCAGCAGATGGACAGTATGTGCGATGCCATGTATGCAGCCTTTTGCTATAGCATGGACCAGTTTGGCAACTTTGACATAGTACACGTGCACGACTGGCATCCTGTGAATGTCGTTTGCAGGATAAAGGATGATTTCGGGATACCATTCATTATGACATATCATAGTACTGAATGGGGGCGAAATGGTAACATCCATGCCGGCTGGTGGGAAGCCAGTGAGATAAGCCACAGGGAATGGAGAGGCGGATATGAGTCCTCAAAGGTGATCGTTACCTCCACAGTCCTGAGATCAGAGATACAGTACCTGTACCAGATCCCTGACTACAAGATGGTGATCATCCCCAATGGACTCTACGAGAATAAAATGAGGATGGAGGTCGATCCCGGCAAGATAAAATCCACTCATGGAATACATCCTTATGCACCTGTGGTCCTGTTCGTGGGACGTATGAACTACCAGAAAGGACCTGATCTTCTGGTTCAGGCAATACCAGGGGTACTTGATAACAGGTGGGACGCCAGGTTCGTACTGATAGGAGAAGGTGAAATGCGACCGGTATGCGAGAGGCTTGCTGCTGAGCTTGGGGTCAGTGGAAGCTGTCACTTCCTGGGCTATGTCGGTGAGACGGTCAAAAAGGAATGGGTCAATGCCTGCGATATCATGTGTGTCCCGAGCCGTAATGAGCCCTTTGGTATTGTCCTGCTGGAAGCATGGGATGCCGGTAAGAACATCGTTGCAACCGATGCAGTCGCGCTGGTGGACAATTTCAGAAATGGGGTTACCGTTTACAAGGATCCCGGGTCAATTGCATGGGGGATCAATCATGTGCTGGACAACTATGCTGAAGGGGAACTTGGTAAAGCGGGGAGGGAACTGCTCCGTGAGAAGTACAACTGGGACAGGATAGCCGGGAACACCGCAGCGGTCTATCTTGATGCAAAGTCGTAAGAGAACATCTGACAGATAAGGCTCCAAAAAGCCGGCACAGATTAGAAACCGGGTGATGGAAATGAAAAGGATTCTCGGCGGTTATTCTAAAAAAGTTGGGCTTGTACCAGGGACTATTGTCCACGTCGGTGAACAGAAGACTGAAAAGCCCGGGATCACCCTGGTCAGCTATGACAGGAAGAGCTTTGCAGAAAAAGTAGTGGACAATGTAGAAGACTGTTTTGCCAGGGATAAAAGCGCTGTGACCTGGATAAATGTCGACGGCGTGCATCAGGCCGAGGTCGTGGAGAAGATCGGAATGCATTTCGGACTGCACCCGCTGGTCATGGAAGATATCCTCCATACGGACCAGAGAGCAAAGATGGAGGACTATGGGTCCTACATATATATAGTCCTGAAAATGCTTCGTTTCGATGATCCAGATGCCGGTATCGACGAAGAACAGGTAAGTCTTATACTTGGTCAGGGTTTTGTCCTGTCCTTTCAGGAAGCAGAAGGCGACACCTTTGATCCTGTGAGAGAGAGGTTAAGACGCTCCAAGGGGCGAATACGTTCCCTTGATGCCAGTTACCTTGCTTATTCCCTGATGGACTCCATAGTCGACAACTATTTCGTTGTACTGGAAAACATCAGCGAGATCATTGAAACGGTTGAAAATGAACTGATAGAGAACCCGGCCTCAGAAACCCTGGGAAACATCCATGAACTGAAAAAGGAAATAATCTACCTCCGTAGGTCCGTATGGCCCCTCCGGGATGTTATCAGTGGGCTGGAAAGGTCCGGATCACCACTTATTGCAGATTCTACGATGGTATATCTAAAGGATATATACGACCACACGATCCGTGTTGTGGATACGATCGAAACATACCGTGATGTCATCACCGGTATAATGGACCTTTATCTTTCCAGCGTCAGTAATAAGATGAACGAGGTCATGAAGACGTTAACTATAATAGCCACGGTCTTCATACCGCTGACCTTTGTTGCCGGCATCTACGGCATGAATTTCGAGCATATGCCTGAACTGCACTGGAAGTGGGGATATCCAGGGGTCTGGATCATAATAATAGTTACCTCCGCGGCCATGTACATGTATTTCCGCAACAAGAAATGGATATAGAACACCAGAGGATATCAATAATGTTTGACAGATACACTCCACCCTTTACAATAGAAACTGAAAATATCTCTATCTCGGTGGAAGAGGAAAATGGGAACCTTGTCTACAGGAGAGATCTGAACGGGGACAGAATTGAAAAGATAATTCTTCACAAATATGGCGAGTTCCTCATAAACCCCATCGAACCTGTGAACATTCCCAGGGCACTGAGTTCTTTCCTGCTCATAGACTTCAGGAGGCCGGCAATGGTAGCTCCTGATGACAGACAGACGATACACCTGAAGTTCCCGGTAGAGATCGGGATTTTCGTTTCAGGGAGAGAGAGTGATCATGAACTGATCGACATCTTTACACTTACAGGAAGCAAATTCACACTCTATGGCAACCCGACGCGCGGGCTGATATGCAAATACTGGCAAAGTGATGTCCATTCATCTTACACACATCCTGATATACTCCATGAAGGTGACCTTGAGCTGGAGATCATCAATGATACGAATAACTGGATGGAACTGACCCAGGCTGTGTTCAATGCCTATGGAATGAAGATGTATTACGGTTCAGACAGGCTCTCAATGAAAGCACAGATGAGGATCATAAGCAAAAGCCTTGCAGAAATAGATTTTATGACATTTCCGCTTGCACCTGGTTTCCTCAGATCCATGGAACTGTACACATCGCGCAAGATCCTGCTTAGTAGTACAAAGAGTATAATGGAGTTCGGTCTATGAATGTTACGGATATAATGGTATGGATACCAGCTCTTTCAGATACCATCCTGAAGGGAGCTGGAGTGATATTCATACTCATTGCATCTGTTGTTGTGGGAAAGGGCCTTACCATCTACCTGCGAAGGTATTTCAAGGACAGGGTGGATAAAGACCATCTCAATATACTTATGAAGGTGATCTATTATGGCATCATCACACTTGCCGTTTTAGTCTTTATCTTCCCCATCCTTGATATTGAGGCATCCAGTCTTCTGGTGGCCGGTGGCGTTGTAGGTATCGTGATAGGTTTTGCAAGCCAGAGCATTGTAGGGAACTTCATATCCGGCCTGTTCCTTATGACAGAGAGACCCATTACGATAGGCGACCAGGTAAACATCTCCGACAACGCTGGATATGTGGAGGATATTAATATGATATCCACGGTTATCAGGACCTATGACGGCCTTTACGTCAGAGTACCTAACGAGATAGTGTTCACCACCAATATCACCAATTATGTTGCAAATATGGTCAGAAGATTTGATTATGTTGTGGGGATACGCTACGAAGACGATGCCGAAAGGGCAATAGATATCATTCAGGAGATACTTGACAGGGAGCCTTTCGTACTCAGGAACCCCCCTGCAGGGATCTTTGTGGATAAGCTTGGCGATAATTCTGTCAACATACTTGTGCGGATATGGGCACCTGTGTCCGAATGGTATGAACTGAAGACCAGAATGCTCTGGATCATAAAAAAGGCACTTGGAGAGAACGGTATTGAAATTCCCTTCCCGCAGAGAACTGTGTGGTTTGCCAGCGAATTACAGACAAAGAGGATATCTCCGGCAGAGAACGAACCGATAGAGAATGAAGGAACAAATTGAGGAATGAACTGATGAAGGCCGTATGCGTATGTTTTGAGGTGAATCTCCCACTGCCAGTCAAATGGTACTGGCCCCGGGAAGGATACTCTTCTGTTGAGATGGACACATATTTTGATATGGAGATGGCTTCCCGGAATATCACAAGGCTTGGAAAGGATACTTCTGCCATCAACGGCGCCCTGGCAGATTCCATCGGCAGTGGTGGCAAATATGCCTTTGACATATCAGGCATCTTTCTGGAACAATGCAAATGGACACCCGGTATATTGCAAAGCTTTAGTGAACTTATCGATCTGGGTGCAGGTCTTATCGCATCCCCCTACTATCATTCGGTCTGCCCTTTCTTTTCCGACCTGCAGGAATTCAAGACACAGGTGCTCATGCATGTCAAATCCCTCGGGAATATTTTTGGCAACAGGCCAGTTACTTTTGCAAACCCTGAACTGCTGCTTGAACAGAAGCTCATGCGGCATATCAGGGAAATGGGGTTTGAATGCCTCATTTCAGAGGGATCGCATAACCTTACAGGCGAAGCCGTGCCTGTACATGTATACGATCATGAGGTTCCTGTCCTGCTGCGCCATATCAACCTCAGTGAAGATATCGAAAAAAGGTTTTCTGACACACAATGGCCCGGGTTCCCGCTCATAGCCCGGAAGTTCGCAGCCTGGATGGCTGGAATTCAGGGGGATGTGATCACACTATACATAAAATACAATGCCCTCCAGACACATCTTCATAGGGGCACAGAGATACTTGGGTTCCTCAGAGAGCTCCCCCTATGTCTGGAGCAGGAGGGAATTGGCATGCTCTTACCGGAAGAAGCTGTGAAGGAATTCAGGAAAATGGAACTACCTTCCCTGTATTCTAAAAATACAGCACGTTATGGGACACATAACCTGCTGGGTAACCATGCACAGCACCTTTACCTGCATGAACTCCAGAGCATCGGTGAAAAGCTTGGAACTGATGGTTCAGATGAATACCATGAAAAGCTCCGGAACATATATCGCTATCTGCAGCAGAGCGACATATTACTGGAAATAAATGCAGAGGAACGCCGCCTGGGATATGAAAGGGCCGTCAATGACCTTTCGATCCTTTCCGACCTGAGCAGATCCATACTGGAGAGTGGGCAATGAAATCACTTTGCTTTTATTTTGAGGTGCATCAGCCATGCAGGTTAAAATGGTTCTGGCCGGACAAAGGAACAGGCGGGTTTGACCGGTATTTCGATAACGATACCAACAGGGAAATATTCAGGAAGGTTTCTGATAAATGCTACCTGCCGGCAAACCGCACGATCCTTGAACTCATAGACACCACCTGTGGTGAGTTCAGGGTCAGCATGTCTGTCACAGGCACCCTGCTGAGCCAGTGCGAAAGCTGGGGAGAGGATGTGCTGGACACCTTCCGCGACCTTGCGCAGACAGGTTGCGTGGAATTCCTTGATGAGACCTATTACCATTCCATTGCATCGCTTTTCGAGTCAAGGGACGAATTCATTGAAGAGGTAAAGGAACACCGCAGGGCAATGACACAACTGCTGGGTGTCAGGCCGGAAGTGTTCAGGAACACCGAGCTCATGTATAATAACAGTATAGCAGGATCTGCTGCAGAACTGGGATATAGGGGGATACTCAGCGAAGGTATCGAACGGGTGCTGGGAAGCAGGTCCCCGAACCATGTGTATAAGGCAAAAGGCAGCGATATTTCCGTACTTCTCAGGAACTACAAATTAAGTGATGACATAGGTTACCGTTTCTCATCCCGGTGGTGGGAGGAGTACCCCCTGACAGCAGACAAATGGGCTGACTGGGCATCCCGCAGCTTCGGAGAGACGGGCAATATCTTCATGGATTACGAGACTTTCGGGGAGCACCAATGGAAAGAAACCGGAATATTCGAATTCCTCAGGGCCCTGCCCGGTGAGGTGCACGACCGCGGGCTAAGGTTCCTCACACCTTCCCAGACCATCGAAAGCTACGCTCCTGCAGGCGAGATAGATGTAGGGGATTTCTCGACGATATCCTGGGCGGACAATGAAAGAGACACCAGTGCCTGGTTAGGTAATGATATGCAAAGACGCTGTTTTGAGGAAGCCAAACTGCTGGGGCCCTATGTGAAGGCTACGGGCGATGAGGAACTTATCAGGATATGGAAACATCTGCTCACATCCGACCACTATTACTACATGAGCACAAAATGGCTGGGTGACGGGGACGTGCATTCGTATTTCAGCATCCATTCCTCACCCTATGATGCTGCAGTGAATTTCATGGCAGTGATAGTGGATTTCAAGGAAATGGTCTTTACAAGACTGCAGGGGACGGAATAATGGTTTTGTTTGCTGCGATAGTATTCATCATGGAGATCATATAATGGTGCGGGATCTGTGCATGTTCTCAAAGGCGGATAAGGAAGCTGAGGTTATCTGGTTCAAGATAGCCTACAGGAATACCGTGCATTCGGAAGCGGATATCAGTTCCCTGTTTGCAGAGAAGGGGCTTGATATGAGGTTTGCATACCTTGACAGTCTTGAGAACCCGTCAATAGGTAAATACGTCATCTTCACGGAAGTCGAGAAAGGCAGGGATGTAAGCAGTGTTGTCACGGAACTTAAAGGACTGGATGTAGTACTGGATGTGGAATACGGAACTTCAAGAAACCAAGTCATGCAGTCGGTCGAATTTCCCCTGAGCCTTTTCGGAGAGAGGGCGATCATCCTGAGGGCCAGGACATTCGTCGATATCCTCCGGATAGTCAACGAACATGTCCCGCAAGCTGAAGGGATACAGATGCATACCGGAATAAGGAGCGGGACCGCTGCGGTCAGACTTTTACGGGAATTCATCGATATCGATGAAAATAACTGTTTCGACCTGCTCAAAGAGCTTTTTATGGCTTCGGGATGGGGGCTGCTAGAATATGATATTGACATCCGCAGCCTGACGGGTTCCATCAGGAACAGGGATTGCTTCATTTATGATGCATATAAAGAGAATGAGTTCCCTGTCTGCGCATATATCAGTGGCTTTTTTGCAGGATTCATATCTGAAGCCACAAAAAGAACGGTGCAGGTACAGGAGGTCCAATGCATGGCCACAGGGGACACTTTCTGCGAACACCTGCTGTCTCCTGCGCCTGGTAGCACAGGAGCAGAACATATACTGAAGGGAGAGCTAACTTGATCAGGCAGCCCAACTCCATCCTGGGTAACAGGCAGCTGCTGGTCACCATGGGAAAGAAGGGAGAACTTTTCGGTTTTTTCTACCCGGGCAGGGACTTCGCACAACATATTGAAGAGTCCCAGGCGTGCCTCTATGAAGGGAACAGGCTCATCTGGTCCAATGATCATGAATGGCATGCCAGCCAAAGATACGTGGAGAACAGCAATATAGTGAACACTGAACTGGTGCATCAGTGTGGGCTGAGGATGCATATCCAGGATCTTGTCCATACTGATCAGCCAATACTGGTGCGTAACTACAGGATAAGCCCTTCCCGGAAATTTCAGGGGAAGTTCTTTTACTATTCCAATCTGCAGGTCGGTGAAATGCAGAAGAAGAACTCGGCATTCTGTGACCGGGACTCGGGGCTGCTTGTCCAGTACTGGAAGGATTTCCACATAGGGATAAGTTCACGACCCGTATTCGAAGAATGGCAGATAGGAAAGGCACTTGATACTGTCTGGTGGACCAATGCCAAATATGATATGGAGAACGGGAAACTCCAGAACAACCTTGAGGACATAGGTAACATCAACAATGCCATTGGATGGGAACTGGACATCGATGCCGACTCCACAGCAGAGATCACCATACTCATCTGTGCTGCGTCCACAAGGCAATTGCTTTACAGGAGTATCCGCGATATACGCAACGAAACTGTGGAAAGCATGTTTGATCAGACCTATGAGAGCGGGCTTAAATGGCTCTCCAGGAAAAGGCCCCTTGAACTAAAGGGCTTTCCAGGCTTTGAGTTCGTAAAACTGGAACTTACGGAGGCGTTCAACAGGTCCCTGCTTGCACTGGGCATACTCAATGACCCCACCAGAGGCACCTTCGTGGCCGCACCGGAGTTCGACCATGATTTTGAGAAGAGCGGAGGCTACGGTTATTGCTGGAACAGGGATAGTTCTGAAATTGTCATTGCCCTTCTGGATTCAGGATATCCCGAATACTGCGAACGTTTCTTCAGCTGGTGCAAAAAGACCCAGCTTCCTGATGGTTCCTGGTTCCAGCGTTACTGGCTTGATGGCAATGCAGGTTCCTCATGGGGGAACTTCAGTTTCTCCACCCAGATAGATGAGACCGGCTCCACGCTTTTTGCAATGGAAAAGTACTACGGCAGTCTCGAACCCATACTTAAAAAGGAATTCCTTGACAATATATGGGGGACCATCCTCTCAGCAGCCGAATATCTTATGAGAAGAACACCAGGCGGGATGCACGAACCCTGCATTTGTCTGTGGGAAACACACCAGGGCGTTTTCACCTACACCAATGCTGCAATTTACGGCGGGTTGATGGGTGCCTCCCGGATGGCTATGGACCACAATGAAACAGAACTCGCAAACTGGTGGCGTGAAAGAGCCGAACTTATCAAAGAGCAGACAATTGAGCGATTCTGGCTGCCCGATGAAGGATACTTTGCACGGGGGATAAGACATGGCAGCATCGACAAGGAGATCGATGCCAGCATCCTTGGTACATTCATGCCGTTCAATATGCTCTCAGCAGAAGACGAGAAGGAACGGGAGATGATCCACTCGATCATCAGCAATCTCGAATCCAGGCTTCGGGTGCCGGTGAACAGGTATTACGGCATCAGGAGATATGAGAAAGACACGTACATTGACGGTAATCCATGGACAGTGACAACTCTCTGGCTCTCAAAGGCGATGCTCTCGCTTGCAGGGTCAATGAAAGAGAGAGATGAAGGGACAAAAAAGAGCGGGGAATGGAAAACGATGGCAACCGGGGCTCTGGAATATATTCTGTGGTCACTGAGGGGCACAACCTGCGCCGGGATGTTACCTGAGCAGGTGAACAAATATACAGGCAGACCGGCATGGGCCATCCCCCTGAGCTGGAGCTGCGCCCTGATGCTGCAAAACATAATCCTTCTGGACGGACTTGGATAGCCTTTTTAAAATTACTTTGATCTGTGAGATATCATTATGAAAGACGGCGATCATAAGACCTGGACCTCGGATGAGAAGTATAAAAGATACCTGGAAAGGGAATGGATAGTTACCAACGGCCTGGGAGGATATGCGTCCTCCACTCACCTGGGAATGAATACCAGGAAATACCATGGCCTGCTGGTGGCATCCATGGATCCCCCGGTTCAAAGGCGCTTGCTTCTCTCATCCCTTGATGAGGAGATCATGGTAAAGGAGGAAACTCATTACCTTGCTGCACACTGCTATCCCGGTGTCGTACATCCGGAGGGGTACAGGTATATTGAGGATTTTTCCGCTGAACCGGTTCCTTCTTATAAGTACATTGCAGGAGATATCCGTATTGAAAAGAAGGTGTTCATGGTCCATGGTGAAAATACGGCAGTGGTCCTCTACAGTATCAGCAATCCTGACGACACCCCGGCTATCTTCAGGGTATTCCCGCTTGTTAACAACAGGGATATACATGCTCTGACAAAGGCCGGGGATGTCAGATACGGCCAGCAGCCCACAGAATATGGCACTGTCCTGACGGATGGGCAGACCAGGCTACACCTGGTCTCGGACATGCAGTACATTCCTCAGGCCTGCTGGTATTATGATCTTGAATACGATGTCGAGATCTCAAGAGGCTACCCTCACAGGGAGGACAATCTCAATCCCGGATTTTTCGAGGTTGAAGTAGTGGGCGATTCATCCTTTTTCATCCTGGCATCCACGGAAGATACAGGCCGCTTATACATAAAGGATATATGGAGCCTGCTTGAAAGAGAGATCATGCGCCGCGGGAAGCTTGTGGAGGGATGTGCCAGTGAAGACACCTTTTTCAGAAGGCTCATCATTGCAGGGGATTCTTTCATAGTGAACAGGAGGTCCACAGGCTCAAGGTCGGTGATCGCAGGTTACCACTGGTTTGCAGACTGGGGAAGGGATGCCATGATAGCATTGCCCGGCCTGACACTGGTAAACCGCAGGTTCGATGATGCCAGGGACATACTCTCCACCTTTGCTGCAAATTGCCGGCAGGGCCTCATACCCAACCTGTTCCCTGACAATGCAGGCGGATCGCCCCTGTACAATACTGTTGACGCATCCCTCTGGTTCGTTCATGCCCTCGGGAGATACTTTGACCACACAGGCGACCTCGTTTTTGTCAATGATATGTGGAGCACCGTTGAGGACATACTGACACGATACAGTGAAGGCACCCTTTTCGGTATCGCGATGGATAAGGACTGCCTGATATCCCATGGGGGACAGCTCACCTGGATGGATGCGAAGGTTGGGGATATGGAGATCACACCCCGAAAAGGGAAGGCCTGTGAGATAAATGCCCTCTGGTATAACTCCCTGCGCTGCGCGGAGCGAATGGGAGAACACCTCGGCAAAGATACCGCAGCTTACTCAGAGATCGCAGAAAGTGCTAAAGACAGCTTTGTGAAGAAGTTCTGGAATAATGAAAGAAGCTGCCTCTATGATACGATCCCGGGACCAGGGGATATGCCTGAAGGAAAGGATGCCTCTGTGAGGCCAAACCAGATCTTTGCAGTATCGCTCCCGTTCACCCTGCTGCCACGCCGGATGGAGAAGAGCATAGTCGATGTTGTCAGAAAGGAACTGCTCACACCCTACGGACTCAGGACGCTCTCTCCCTCTGATCCTGGATATATAGGGACCTATGGGGGAGATACACTGAACAGGGACAGGGCATACCATAACGGCACTGTGTGGCCCTGGCTGCTCGGGGCTTACATAACAGCATACAGGAAAGTGAACGAATACTCAGAGGATAACAGGAAAGATATGGAATCGCTGCTTTCAGGCCTTGAAATGCACCTTGATGAAGCGGGTACAGGCACAGTTTCTGAGGTATTTGACGGCGATGCACCTCACATGCCGGGCGGATGCATCTCGCAGGCATGGAGTGTTGCTGAACTTGCCCGTGCATGGGCTGAGGACATCATGCAGAAAGATCGGCCTGTTCGTAATCTTTATGAAACTTGAAAGTGTTTTTATTTTCTGATAAAGGAGTTATCGGTTTTCCTTGATCAGGAAAAAATAGTGTGAGATGTATATATGGACGAAGTATGTTTAAGCATAGGAGAAGCAGCAGGCCAGGCATACCGCCTGCTGGAGAAGGGAGAATGCAACCTGGCAAGCATAAAGAAGGATTTCAAGGAGAGCGGCCTTGAATCACAGATGGTCTTTCTGGCACTCGGATGGCTTGCAAGGGAAGATAAGATCAGCCTGCAGAAGAACGGTAATACATGGATCATAGGCCTGAAGTGAATCGGTCCTCTGAACCCTGAAATGGCCATTTTGCATTATCTGTGCGGTAAAGCCTGTGGAAGTGACCATAGAGCTCAGATTACCTTTTGCGATAAAGCCAGCCTTGGAATTTGACATAGTTTTCGCTATAATAATGGTGATCGCAAACCCTGCCAGCTCGATCGGGAGTGTCCCCTGGAACCTTTGCAACCGCAATCGTTGGGATTGGTGGCAGTTTGGCCGTTACCACCTCCATGACCTCCCCTGCAGTTCCGGGAAAAGTATCCTATGAGACACCTGCTGTAACTTCTGTGATCGCAGGGACCATCAGCACATTGTGGGAACCGGCGCACATGAAGATCATCGGTGCAGACGGACCTTTCAGCAAGCGATATATTATTTCATCCCTATCACAGTTCGGGGTTTTGTTTCTTTTTTAGTGTGGGATCACCGATGCCAGTTTAAGGAACAAGACCCTTAAGCAATGGGACTGGTACTCTTTGATCTCAGACCTGTCACATTATATTATATTTTTTATTTTTTCATGCACTGACATATAGCATGATCAGAGATGAAAATACAGGTATCAGGAAGTTATCATTCATAAAGAACCTGATGATTCCCTTCATACTTTCACTTCTGATCGTTTGCAGACTGATAAGACTTTCAAGGAACATTCCGCCTGCAGAGCCTGAAAAGGCCGGGATGGGATCCACGAAGAAGAGAGCTCCTGTAAAAGCAGCAACCAGGCCACCCAGGGTACCCTCCAGCGTCTTCATTTCGGAATACGGTAATCTGTGCTTCCCTGCAGAAGTTCCTACGATGGTAGCAACCGAGTCTCCCAGGGTAACAATAGCTACGGAAGCATAGACAATATTCCTTGGAAAGATAAATAAAACTACAAGTACACCTGAAAGCAGTAGTATGGTGCCCTTAAGTTTTATCTTTTGCTTTCCATCCCTTGCCAGTCTGCGAAATAAAGAAGGTGCTTTTTCCAGGATTGGAGATCTTGTGAGTATCATTGTAAGCAAAACTGCTGCAGCAAGCAGAAGAGATAACACTGAAGGTGCACTTGGCCCGGAGATATAGATTATCAGAATAATAATGATACCTGTAAATATATGTACGAACTGGCGTAAAAGCTCACCTGCCAGGAAAGAATCTTTTTCCTCAGGAATATCAACAAAAATATCAAGATCCCCTTTACATTTCACACATACGCATAAGAGCATCATCCATGCTTATGATGATTGGTTCTGGCCTGAAGGTACTTAACAGTTTGCAGATACTTCATAGATATCCGGAATATCGCAAAAGGGATACATTTAGAAACAAATGTGAACCATTCATTGTTTTGAGTCCTTGAGCCCCGTCATACCTGGCCGGGTCAGCTTAAATCTTAAATACTGCTGACTTCAATATAACCTTAGGGCTCGGTTTAGTAACAAGTCGGGGGTTTGCAGTCCTGGTTAAGTGAAGATAGCATTTCAACTACATGCATCCTGAAATCCCCAAATCGAAAATCATTGCTTGCAGCAGTGTTTTTGATAACAGTGTTTGCATACCGCGATAAACCAGACATTGGAACGGGATCGGTAAAAGAAATGCTTCCACATGTCAGGGACATGGAATAAGCAGCATTTGCTGAAAATCAAAATGCCTTTTAGATGAAAAAGGAAGAGATCATCATGGAAAATTCGTATCAGATAGCAAGGATACTGGACATACCTATAAAGATACACATATCTTTTTTGCTGGTGCTGCCGTTCTTTGCGTGGATGTTTGCAATTCAGCCGGAACCCTTCGGCTTTGCAGGAATCGAATCCGCATTCATCAAATATATACTGTCACTAATGACGGCTATTCTGCTCTTTGTCTCAGTATTGATACATGAGCTGGCCCATTCTTATTTCTCTCTGAGGTACGGAGGAAGCATCAGTGAGATCACTCTTTACCTGATCGGAGGTGTCTCGGCCATGGAGGGAGAGCTGAGAGATCCTTCCAATGAGGCAAAAATGGCATTTGTAGGACCTTTTTCAAGTATCATTATCGGGATTTTCCTGTTGCTGCTCAATTATGTTTTCAGCCCGGCGATTTCTCTTTCAGATGGGAATCCTTTTTTTCTGATGATCTTCATTCTGGGTTACATAAACATAATACTTGGGCTGTTCAATCTCATCCCGGCCTTTCCAATGGACGGAGGACGTATACTTCGGGCCTTTCTTGCACAACGCATGGGTTTTGTGGAAGCCACGGAGAAGGCTGCATTCATCGGGAAGATACTTGCCTTTGCAATGGGCCTTTTTGGTCTGTTCACCAGTTTCTGGCTCATTCTGATCGCTTTCTTCATTTATATGGGCGCCAGCGGCGAAGAGCAGCAGGTCAGGAATAGATATGAAAAATATAACTGAACAGCATACCCGGCAGGACAGATTTGCGGATAACGGCCGGATATTCCCATTACGTAGTTTGTGGATATTGAAAATCTCATGGAAATGCAGGATGAGACATCACAGGGACTTAGCGATAATGGAAGGGATCTATTCATGATCGCAAAAGTTCTGAGCAGAATAATAGCTTTTGTTGATCCCGAAAAAGAGCCTGAATGCGTCAATGTCACAAAAATGCTGCTCAATATCCTGAGAAAAAGAGAACCAGACATAATACAGTAATTCCAAAGAGAAAAACTTTTCATAGGGACCACGCATTTCCAGGACATGTACAATTTTGGCATTCAATTGATGCAAAATGATATGATAGGATCACAGTCTGGAATGACCGGGATTTATATAAGATATGTGTTATTTTAAGTTTTAAAATTCAAACATGAAAGAAAATTCAAAATTGAATTAAAATTAAAGACGGTTTTGTTTAAATAAAATAATTGCTGAAATTTATAGTGTAGGCAGGATGCAGATCAAAAGCAACCTGCATACCGATAGTGGAGTATGAGGGGTTCCTGAACAGGGTGTGGAATTAAGGAAATGGTGTCCTTCATATTACTGAAGGATGCCATTTTATGTTCATACGTTGATCCTAAAGTCCTTTTCTGACCCCCCGGGGATCAACTGGTCAACACAGGTAGGCCTCAGTAGCATACCTGCGCATCATCCTGTGGCAATTGAAATAGTATGCGATCATTTCCACGGAGTTCTTCATCATCGTCACCCACTCATCCCTCCTTTCATAGTATTTTGGTACTATGTTGTACTCCAGTTTATTGTAGAGGTCGTCACGTTCTATCGCCTCGATCTCTTCGGGAGATTTGCCCGGGTCTATTCTCGATCCTATGGAATAGCCTGTGACACCCGGGACACACCCCTCGATCCACCAGCCATCGGGTACACTGAAATTCACGACCCCGTTGTGAGCAGCTTTCATACCGCTTGTACCGGAAGCTTCAAATGGTCTTTTTGGTGTGTTCAACCATACATCCACCCCGGAGACCATTTTTAAGGCAAGGGACATATCATAGTTTTCCAGGAAAGATATTCTGATCGTATCTTTCAGCTCATCGATGTAGCCAAAGATCTCATTTATGATGGCCTTGCCCCGTGTATCAGAAGGATGGGCCTTTCCAGCAAATATCAGTTGTATATCACCTCTGTCGTTAACCTTGCGGAGCCTCTCCAGATCGGAGAAAATAAAGGTTGGCCTCTTGTATTCTGTCATCCGTCGTGCAAAACCGATAGTTAATGTATGATGGTCCATGCCAATTCCCTTTTTCCGGTTTACAAGATCAATGAGCTCTTTTTTGGCATTCATGTGGGCCTGCCAGATCTCATGATTAGGTACACTTTTTACCCGCACCAGAAGTTCAGGCTCATTGGCCCAGCCAGGAAGGTGCCTGTCATAGAGTTCCCTGAAATGGGAGCATACCCATGTATATGAGTGGACGCCGTTGGTTATGGAGTTGAACTTGTAGCCCGGAAACATCTTTTCGGAGATCTCCCTGTGTCTTTTTGCCACACCGTTCACATAATCGGAGAGGTTCAGGGCCAGCAGGGTCATATTAAGTTCACTGTTTCCGCCGTAGGTCCTGAGTATCTCAAGATCATGTCCCTCCCCGATGACCTCCTGTACAAGATTATAAGAGAATGCATCGTGACCACTGGCAACAGGCGTATGGGTTGTGAATACACACAGATCCTTTACTTTTTCAGGGTCCATTCCATTCATGTGCAAAAGCTCAACGGTCAAAAGACTTGAATGACCCTCATTCATGTGATACTTCCTTATGTGAAGACCCATTTCCTCAAGCATCCTGACCCCACCGATACCAAGTATCATTTCCTGCTTGAACCTGTATCTCCTGTCACCTCCGTAAAGATGATCGGTGATCGACCTGTCTTCCGGGGAGTTGCCTTCGACATCTGTGTCCAGCAATATCACAGGGATCTTCTCTTCTGTAAGGCTTTTGTGTTCATACAGCCATGCCCTTACCCTGACATCCCTGCCACTCATGCGGATATTTATTTGCTCTGGAAGAAGTGTCATGTACTCTTCAGGAGACCAGAGCTGCATATCCTCGGACTGCATGCCGGAAGCATCCAGTTCCTGTTTGAAATGGCCTTTTCTGCTTACCAGCGACACACCCACAAGCGGCAGGCCAAGGTCTCCACTGGCCCTTATAACATCACCTGCAAGTATGCCAAGGCCGCCACTATAGGTGGGGATCTCATTCTTCAATCCGATCTCCATTGAGAAATAAGCGATCTTTGCGTCATTGAGAACTTTAACAGCTTTATTCATTGTCATATCCGGTCCTCCTGATATTCTGGAACTCGCCCCGTCAGGGATCGGTCTCTGTAGTAGGTTAATGTCCTGCTAGGATTTAATATGTTATTACTCGGAAAAATTTCAGGGAATAATATACCCGGTATTCTTCGGAAAACAGACTTATAGTGAAACTTCACTTGTGCCGGAACAAAGAAGATTGATATATTATGACCTGACATAGAAGAATAGGTTATAGAAACAAACTGAAATTGAGGTCAGGGGTTAGATATGAATAGAATTTATGGTCATGCCTTACTTATAGGTGTACTTGCACTTTTATTGTCAACGGTCACTTTGTCAGCCGCAGCTGTGGCTCAGGGGAACAGCACTGGTAACAGGATCTGGGCAGCTGATGCGAACGTTTCCCTGAAATACACATGGACAGCACAAAGTTACTCCGGTTTTTATTATGATCTGGACTCCGGCGAGGGGTCTGAGAATTTGACCGTGACGCTGCAAAGCTACAGTGACAGATCCATCCAGGACGGAGACCTGGAATATTCCACAGTACCTATAGAAACGGATTTCGAACAGGATGAGTGGGGTTCATACGAAACGATAGGATTCCTTGCAGAGAGATATTTTGCCGGTTATACCGATGATACCGGATTTGCGGATGAGACGATAAGCATAATGTCCAACGGCGAACTTTCAGAGGTCCTGATGGACACGGATGATGAACTGTCTGTGTTCTCCGGTTCGTCGATCGTGCTTGAAGAAGGCTATGAGCTTAACATACAGGAAGTGGACCTTGACGGCAACAGTGTGCTTGTCAGCCTGGAGAGGGATGGTGATGAAATCGATACCGGAATTGTATCCTCAGACGACGATTATGTGTATGAGACAGACCTCGGGTCCCGGGAAGACGTACCGGTCATAGTTGTCCATTTCAACGATATCTTCAGGGGAACGGAAACGAACGCGGTGTTTGTGGAAGGTATCTTCCAGATATCAGAGGACTATATAAAGATCGATTCCGGCGATGATTTCGGAAAAATGGAAGTTGACACCATCAGTTCGGTCAGGATCACCATGCATAATTCCGACGCCATATCCCTTGGCATGGGTGATACTGTCAATGTAATGGGTGACCTGAGATTCATCGTTGCAGATGACGACATATTGAGATTCGGCCCGGAAATAGACATCTCAGAACCTGGAACCTATGAGCTAAGAGGAACTGTCGCAGAAGCAGGAGTACTTACCTGGACTCCGCTGAACTTTGCTGGATTCTACTACAATATAGATGAAGGTGTGGGCACCGAATCACTGCAGGTCACCGATATCAGTGGCAGGACCATACCGGATGGCAGTCTTGTCTACAGGAGTGAGCCGCAACAGGTCAGCTTCGGGTATGACGACTGGGGTACGTTCAATGTGATCGGTTTTCTGGCAGAGAAGTATTTTGCCGGCTACTCCGGCGACACGGCATTTGCAGACGAGGACAGCCTGCTCTCAGGAGGACAGCTTACAGAGGTGCTTATCGACAGTGACATGGAAACTTCCCTGTACTCAGGATCAGGACTTGTACTTGAGGACGGATACAAACTGGTCATTGAAGAGATCGACCTTGATGGTGACAGCGTACTGGTGTCTCTTGAGAAAGATGGCGATGAAGTTGATACGGACGTGGTGCCCGGAGGAGGGGATTATGTTTACGAGACCGACATAGGCGATGCTGAAGACCTTGCGGTCATAGCAGTACACTTCCAGGACATATTCAGGGGAACTGAGACAAATGCGGTCTTCGTCGAGGGTATCTTCCAGATATCGGAGGACTACGTAGAAGTACAGTCCGGGGACAGCTTCGGGGAAATGGAAGTAGCTTCCTTCTCATCTGCAGAGATAAGCATGGAAAACAATGATCCCATATCCCTTTCAAGGGACGATACGATAGATGTTACCGAGGACATCTCATTCAAGGTTGCAGATTCCGATACCCTGAGATATTACCCCTTCGTGGAGGTAACTACCGCATCCACGGAGCCTCTTGAAATTGAAGTGGACAAAGCCATCGAGCAGAACAGCTCGGTAACTATCAGAGTCACTTCAAGAGGTGCTGCTGTGTCTGATGCCATTGTAATGTTCGGTGAAGACCATATAGGTGAGACTTCCACTGACGGTACCATCGAATATACACCAGAAGATGCAGGCACCTTTACTGTTACAGCTGAAAAAGAAGGCTTTGCCCGGGGAAGCATAGAAGTGTATGTGATATCACCCGAAGACGTCACCAGGAAGCTTGCAATTGAAGTGGCGCCTCAAAACATTATCGAAGGAGACCGTATAGAGATCTCGGTGATCACCCTGATCAATGGGGAACCTGTTGAAGGTGTTGAAGTGTTCTATGATGGCATAAGCATCGGCACTACAGATGATGAAGGCCTGGTCAGCTATACAACACGCGACCCGGGAATTCACAAACTGACAAGTTCTTCGGACCGATATCTCCCGGCTGAACTGAACATCGAAGTAAAGGGATCCATGGCCAGATTTACGTATTCGGACCTTGATATCGATCCCCTTCTGATACAGACGGGAGAAAAGGTAACGATCACTGTAAATGTTGAGAACACAGGCAGCGAAGCGGGCGAAGAGATAGTTGGGCTCATGGTCAACGGAGAACCCAGCGGCAATGAAAGTATCAGCCTTGAACCCGGCACAAACCGGTCGGTAGAGTTCACTGTGACAGGAGATGGACCCGGAACCTATAATGTCAGTGTCGGGACTCTCAACGGCAGCTTTGAGGTAGAGGAAGCGGGGATACCTGCTCCTGGGGTGATATTCACATTGATGCTGGTGCTCAGTGTAGCATTGTGGCTGTCCAGGAAAAGAGAGTAGGAACATAAGAATTGAGTACCTGCCTTTATGGCAGGTATTTTTCTTTTTACCATGGTGTCTTTTTCTGTGTGGGCCCATGATGTTGGCAACGCCGTCTCATCTGTATTGATCGGCATACCATATGTCCGGAGTCTCAATACTTTCCTGACAGGAATGTGAAAGTGCTTCTGGAAATGCCTTTCAGTGCATTCTGGATCGATATGAAAGGACCCCAGGTCCCGTACACCTGCATTGGCCGGTGATCCCAGACAAGTATGCATGCTCCTAAAAGTATGAATATACATCCCTGGATCGTTTTCATTATCAACGGTTCGTGCAGGAAGAAGAAACCAAATATTATGCCACTTACCGGCTCAAGCAATGCAAGCACACTGACTGTCTGAGCGCTTATCTTCGAAGCGCTGTTGAGATATAAAAGAGATGCGAATGCAGTTGTCATAAGCCCAAAGAGGATTAGCACGGGCATATTAGGTATAAGGATGTCCTGCGGTACTTTGCCGGAAAAGGGCATCAGGATTACCAGGCTGATGAATGTGGACCAGAATAACTGCGCCATACCCGGATATTCGTTCTTCAGATGGTTGACGGTCATGATAGTACCACTGTAGGAGATGCCCGATATAAGCCCGAATACGAGTCCGGTCACAAGATGGTCATTCTGGGAAAATGGACCATTTGAAGGCAGAACCACCATTAGGATCCCCGCCATAGAGACAAGAAGGGATATTATACCCCGCCGGGTTATCTTTTCTTTCAGGAAAACAGGTGATAGAAGAGTTACATAGACAGGTGCAGTGTAAAGGAGCAGCACAGCTATCGAAAGACCCGAGTATTTGATCGAGCTGTAGTAGGAATATGCGGTAACTACATTGAAAATACCAATTAAAACTAAATAGCCCTTTTTTCTACCTGTTTTAATTACATTATACTTTTTTGTAAGTAAC